>NZ_JBEYVC010000070.1:0-49934 GCF_040643855.1 Streptomyces sp. NPDC047072
CTCCGACGCCACGCTGGGCGAGCCGCTCAAGGCCGCCGACGACTATCTGCGCGCCGAGATCGTGTACGCCGCCTCCCACGAGGGCGCGCGGCATCAGGCCGAGAGCCTCGGCGGTCTGCGTGCAGCGCATCGAGGGGGCCGTGTAGACAACGGTGGCCCTCTCCAGGGTCCCGGCGGTGGCCCGCGCCTCGCGCACGGCACGCTCGTCGAGGGGGTCGTCGCCGAAGCGTACGGAGTGTTCCGTGGAGGCGGCGGCGCACAGCAGGACGAGCCGGACGGTCATGCGGGCCTTTCGTCGAGTCGCCGGGAGCGGTCCATCGTAGGTGGCGTACGCCATGTTGGCCGACGTGCTGATTGCCCCTACCATCTGGGGCGACAAGGACGACGGCGCCACGGAAGTCCGGTGCAAGCCCGGCACGGTCGCGCCACTGTGTGCCACCCCTCCACCGACGAGGTGACGAGGTGGTGGTGAGTCAGACCCAACGCCGTCGTCGAGTGCTCCACACGAAAACGGGACGCGTTGTTCCCGAGGAGGTCTCGCCATGGCGCAGTCCACTGCCGCCCCCACGCCCACCACCCCTGCGGTCACTCCGCTGCCGGTGCGGGCGCTCGCCCCCTGGACCGTCTTCTTCGGCATCCTGATGCTCGTCCTGCTCTACTTCGTCGGTGCCGAGCAGGGCGCCACCGCGCTCGTCTCCGGCGAAGGCGTCCACGAGTGGGTGCACGACGCACGCCACCTGCTCGGCTTCCCCTGCCACTGAGGCGGGGGCGGAAACGTGAACTCCACAGTCGTACGCACCCTGTTGGTGCGCGGCATGCTCGCCGGTCTCGGTGCCGGTGTGCTCGCGTTCGTCTTCGCCTACCTGGTCGGTGAGGGCCCGGTGGACGCGGCGATCGCCTTCGAGGAGGCCGGTTCCCACGAGCACGGGGAGGAACTGGTCAGCCGTACCGTGCAGTCGACGGCGGGGCTGGCCACCGGTGTCCTCGTCTTCGGGGTCGCCATCGGCGGTATCGCGGCGCTGGCGTTCTGCTTCGCGCTGGGCCGGATCGGCCGGTTCGGCGCGCGGGCGACGGCGGCGCTGACCGCGCTCGGCGGGTTCCTCACCGTGTATCTGGTGCCGATGCTGAAGTATCCGGCGAACCCGCCCGCGGTGGGTGACCCGGACACCATCGACCGGCGCACCGCGCTGTTCGTCCTGATGATCGCGCTCAGTGTGCTGCTGGGCGTCGGCGCGGTGCTCCTGGGCCGCAGGCTGGCTCCGGCCTGGGGCAACTGGAACGCCTCGATCGCCGCCGCCGTGGCCTTCGTCGCCGTGGTGGCGGTGGCGATGGCGGTCCTGCCGTCCGGGGACAACACCCCGAAGGGCTTCCCGGCGAACGACCTGTGGGAGTTCCGCCTGGCGTCCCTGGGTGTCCAGGCCGTGCTCTGGGCGGCCTTCGGCCTGCTCTTCGGCTACCTCGCCGAACGGGTCCTCGCGCCGAAGCCGGCGCGGGGCAGGGTGTCCACGCTGGTCGCCTGATCGCTCACGGATTCCGCCGGGGGCGCGCCCGGCGGGACCTGTACACGGAAGGGCCGGACCCCGTTCGTCCGGGCCCTTCCGCCGGCTGTGCCGTCAGCCGCCGTTCAGCCTTGCGCGCAGCAGACCCTTGCCGATCTCCGCGCCCTTGCGGCTGTCCGCCTGGGCCTTGCGGAACAGGTCGGCGACCTCAGTGTCCTTGGCGCGCTCGGCGTCCTGGATGTAGCTCTCCAGCCGCAGCGCGTTGTTCAGGCACGCCTCTACATACCAGATCAGGTTGTAGTCCTTGTCCGGCGTACCGGTCACGCCGCCGGTCTCCGTGCTGCTGGTCATTGGGACCTCCTCCAGCGGTAGTCGTTCCGGAGCCGGACGGGTACCCGCCGTAAGCAGGTCAATCAGGGAACCGGCGGGCGGGAGCCCGCGAGAAACACACGTCGCAGGGGGCGCGACCGGTCCCCCGTTCCGGTCGTTCCCCCTGCGGTGCGTCGAACTTACGTGACCTGCGCAGTCTTGTGAATCGCGTCGATGCCCGCTGTGCGGAGCACAGGACTCACCCGTGCACAGGTGCGTCCGGATGGCCCGGATCGTCCCGGAGCAGTACGGGGTGTGCCAGCTCGCCCGTCGCCAGATGGGCGAGGACGACCTCGTAGAGATCGCTGCCCGAGGCGATGAGCTGTCGTTCGAGGACGGGCTCGGCGCTGCGGACGTGTTCGCGTACGGTCTGCGCGTGCACGGCGAGGGTCTGTGCGGCGCGTTCCGCGTTGCCGCCGGCCGCGATCCAACTGCGCAGGGTGCGCCGCAGGTCGCGGGCATCGCTGTCCAGGCGGCCCAGCAGTTCCCGCGCCCACATCCCGAGCGCCGGTCCGGCGAGCAGGTCACCGAGCCGGGCCCGGGCCCCGCGGACGCCGTCCGGGTCTCCCTGCCCGTCCGCGAGGCTGACCTGGGTGCTGAGGGCCAGGTGGACGGTCGCGCGGACGGTGAGGTCGGTGAAGTCGGTGCGCAGCAGGGACTCGACCCGTTCCATCCGGGCGCGCACGGTGTTGCGGCTGACGCCGAGGACCTTGGCGGCGCTGACGGCGGTGAACTCCAGGCCCAGGCGGGTGGTGGCGAGGAGTTCGGCGCGGGTGTGGTGCGGCAGGGTGTCGAGCGGGCGCAGCAGCCGGGCGGTCCACTCCCGCAGCACGGCCGGGTCCATCAGGCGCTCGGGGTGGTTGCGTTCGGCGTACACCGCGGCCTTGTCCGGGCGTACGCGGGCCACGGCGAGGGCGCTCACGGCCTGTCCGTAGGCGTTCGCGGTCCGGGCGAGGCTCTGGCGGGCGCTGCCGCCGAGCAGGGTGCCCGGGTTGCGGTCGACGACCGAGCGCAGGGCCTCGCCCGCGGACTCCCCGGTGGTCACGATGATCACCTGCCCGTCCATGGCCGGGCAGCGCACGACGAGTGCCTGGTCACCGGTCGCGCCCAGGCACTCCTGCGTGAGCCGGTCGCGTTCCGCCGCGTCCCCTTCGAGGACGTAGACGCAGGCCATGTCGGTGTCGAGCAGCCCCGGCCACAGGCCCGCGGCGACCCGGCGGGCCGCGACGACGTCCTCCACCATCAGCAACTGCAGGATGGCCAGGCGCAGATCGGAGGTGGCGCGCTGCAGACGGCGGCGGGTCGCGGTCGTCTCCCGGGCCCGCACCAGGAGTTCGAGGACCTGGGCGGTGTGCGTGAGGACATCGGCGGTGCGCCGGTCGAAGGGGGCGGAGCGGGCGACGGCGAGCACGGACGCCGCGTCGGGATCGGTGGGCCCGACCCGCACCAGGCGTACGTGGGTACCGCCGTCCACCCAGGCGGCGGAGGCGATCCGGCCCGCCAGGAGGTCGGCGACGAGTTCCTCGTCGAGGCTCAGGGGTGTTCCGGCGACGAGTGTCCCGGTGGCGTCCTGGAGTACGGCGGTGCCGTCCACGGTCTCGGCGAGCCAGGCGACGATCCGGCGGACGTCGCGCCCGGTGGGCCGTAGATGATCGAGGAGCTCCTGCGCCCACTGCGGAGGCTGCGCCGCCTCGCGTCCCGTTCGGCCGTCCTGACCTGCCACGTCACCCTTCTCCTCGCACCTCGCGCCGTTCAGTCGTACCGCTCGGGGACGTTACCTCACCTGCGGCCGGGGAGCGTCGGGCCGTAACGGGGCGGATCGGCGGCGGCCGTACGCGGGTCGGCGTGGTGCGTTCGAAGTGCCTTTCGCGCGGGCTCAGTTGGCGATCACCGGGCATCGGGGCAGGTCGAGCACCGTACGGGTCGGCCGGTCCGGGCCCCAGCGGCTCTCCTCGCGATGGTGCGCTGTAATGAGGACCATGACCGAGACCGGCGGCGGCAAGGAGCGGGTGCGGCTCGGTGCCGTGCAGGAGACGTTGTTCATTCCGCTCGCCGAGCGGGCCCGGGAGTCCGTCAGGCGGCGGCCGCTCCTGCGGGACCCGAAGGCCGTCAAGATGATCGCGCGCATCGACTACGCGGTGGACAAGTACGGCCCGAGCGCCGGATCGCGGACCACCGTGCTGCGGACCGCGATCGTGGACACCTGGGTACGGGCGTTCCTGGCGGAGCACCCGGCGGGCACCGTCATCGAGATCGGCACGGGCCTCAACACCCGGTTCGAGCGGGTCGACAACGGCTCGGTGCACTGGATCGATCTCGACCTCCCGGACACGATCGACCTGCGGCGGAGGTTCTTCACGGACACCGACCGCCGCCGCATGATCGCCGCCTCGGTCCTCGACGAGGACTGGCTGCGCACCGTCGAGGAGTGCCCCGGACCCTATTTCTTCGTCGCCGAGGGCGTGCTCGTCTACCTCCCGGAGGAGAAGGTGGGTGAGGCGCTGACCCGTATCGCCCGGCGGTTCCCCGGCGCGCTGCTCGCCCTCGACACCTATCCGGGGTGGCTCCTGGAGAAGCAGCACGAGGCGGCGGAACGCAAGCGGATGGCGGCCCGCTGGGCGTGGTCTTGCGACGATCCGCGGTCCCTGGAGCGGCTCGGGCTCCGGATCGTCGAGACGGCCGCCGTCACCCGGCCACCCCGCGCGCTCCGTACCCAACTCCCCTTCCGCTACCGGCTGTTCCTTCCGATCGCCCACCGCCTGCTGCGCGGGCTGTTCCGGGTCACGCTCTTCCGGACCTGAGCCGACCTCCCCGGTCAGGCGTTGAAGCGGTACGAACCCGCCCTGGCCCGGTACACCTTGTACGCGGCACCACCGGAGGTGTCGTCCCGCAGGAAGGCCGCTCCGCGGGGCGCGGTGACCGGCTTGTCCTGCGTGGGGACCCAGATCTCGGCCTCCGTGTTGTACGGCACGGTGACCGCGAGGTCGATCCTGCCGTCCGCCCGGCGCCGCCACCGCGAGGACACCCTGCCGCGCACGGTGTCGATCGAGGCACTGACCTCGTCGAGGGTCGCGGGCGCCAGGTCGGTGTCGTCGACACCCTTCGGCACCCGGCTGTCGACCGCGACCGAGGGGATGTAAGGCCGGACGCGCAGCGTCTCGTAGGCGGTCGCGGTCGGCTTGATGCCGGCGAGGCTCTGGTAGAACCAGGTGGCCACGTTGGAGCGGTAGTGGTGGTCGACGGAGAGCCGGTCGGTCCACTGTTCCCACAGCGAGGTGGCGCCCTTGGCGATCTGGTACACGTACCCCGGCACACCGGTCTGCGTCACCGCCTGCAGCGCGATGTCCGTATACCCGTACTCGCTCAGGACGTTGAACTCGTGGCGCGAGCCGTACATGTCGTTCTGGAGGTGGCGGTCGGCGGCCACGATCCGGTCGGCGAGCAGCTTCGCGAGCGCTTTCCGGTTCTCTGCAAGGGAGTTGGTGCCCGCCAGATACCGGGGGTCGTCGGGGCTCAGGTCGGACCCCGGCACCAGGTCGAAGGCGATGGCCATGGCGTTCTCGCTGGAGACGCTGCCCTGGGTGAAGTACCCGAGGGACGCGTCCCAGTAGTTCGCGACGAACGCCTTGCGCAAGGTGCGGGCCAACCGGGCGTAGTGCGCGGCCCGTTCGCGCCGGCCGAGCTTCCGGCCGACCTCGTCCATGTAGTCGCAGAAGCGGACGTAGAAGGCGAGGCTGATGACGGCGTTGCTGCCGGGAGCCTCCGCACCGGAGTAAGCCCCCAGCGAGGCCTCGAACTTGTAGTCGTTCTCCGGGGTGAACAGGGTCTCGTAGTACGTCAGGAGCGCGTCCTGGTGGTCGTACAGCTCGGCGAACAGGCTGCTGTTGCCGTAGTACGTGTACAGCTCCCACGGGATGACGAAGTACGCGGAGTCCCAGGCCGGTACGGCCTTCCACGCGGCGTTCCAGCCGGGGGTGCGGTCATAGCCGTAACCGCCCTTGGCCACGGGGACGATCATGGGCAGTTGGCCGGTGGAGATCTGGGTGTCGGGGAAGTGCCGCAGGTAGGTGGTGAGGACGCCGTTGACGTCCCAGGTCAGCGACTGCGACTCGGAGCTGGCCATCGCGTCGCCGGTCCAGCCGTTCTTCTCCCGGGAGGGGGTGTCGGTGGGCTTCTGGACGAGGTTGTTCTGCTCGGCCCATTCGAGGTTGCGCTGAAGGCGGTTGAGGAGGGCGTTGTCGGTGGTGAAGATGCCGGTGCGGGCGAAGCCGGTGCGGGCCACGCCGACCGTGAGGAGGTTCGCGTCTCGCTGGAGGTCGGGCCCCCGGCCGAGGACGGCTTCGAGGTTCATGACCTCCAGGTAGCGGAAGCCGAAGTGGCTGAACTGCTGCTCCCATGTCTGCGTGGGTCTGCGGCCCAGGGTGTAGTAGTGCGTCTGGAGGTTGGCGTCGTGCTGGAAGTTCTCCTCCTCGACGGAGAAGGGGGACGCGGCTGTTCCGTCGCCGCCCGAGACGCGGTTGCCGCCGCGGATGCGGAGGGTGAGGCCCTCCCGGTCGGGGCGGATGCCGGTGAGGGACAGACGGACCAGACCGGTCATGATCTGCCCGTAGTCCAGGATCCAGACGCCGGAACCGGGCGCCGTCTCGGTGAGCGACACCGGGCGCAGGATCTGGTGGACGAGCACGGGTTCCGCTTCGTGGGCGCGTACGGCGGCGGGCCTGAATCCGTCGGGGATCGTCGTCGCGGGCAGCGCGCCGTGGTGCTTGGGGGACGGTCCGGAGCAACTGCCCGGCGGGATCAGCACGGTGGCCGGACGCCAGTCGCGGCCGGTGCGGTGGCCTGCCGTACGCCACTCCCCCACCTGCTCGGCGCGCCGGGCGTCGTACTTCTCGCCCGAGTAGACGGAGTCGAAGGTCGTGGGTCCGTCCGCGGCGAGCCAGTCCTCGTCGGTGACGAGGGTGGTGCGGGAGCCGTCGGTGTGGGTGACGACAAGCTTCGCGCGCAGCCGCGGCTGGCCGGCGTACGGAGCGAGCTGCCAATACCACTCCTGAGGGGTCGTCACCCCGTACCAGCCGCGCCCGAGTTCGGCCGCGAGGACGTTCTCCGCGCCCGCCCGGAGCAGCGCGGTCACGTCGAAGGTGTCGTAGAGGACCGTGCGGTCGTAGGTGCTCTGGTCGGTGAGCAGGCGGGGCACGTTGGTGCGGTCGCGGACGGCGCGTCTGCCGTCGACGGTGAGCGGGTCGCCGTTGACGGTGAAGGTGACGTTGCCCGCGGCGCTCAGGTGCAGACGGGCCTCGGCGATACGGCGGCCGCGGGGCAGGGCGAAGGAACGGCGCAGGAGCGGGGCCGGGGCGGCGATCGGGAGGACGGTGTTCTTCGCCGGGATGTAGGGGTTCTTGGGCGGGAAGGTCAGGCCGGCGGGGGTGGGGATGCCGCTCTCGAAGGGGTTGGCGCCGGTGGTGAGGTCGGCGGAGAAGTCGGGGGCGCCGGTGCCGGTCACCTGAACGCTGCGGATCGTGGCGTTCGTACCGCCGGCGAAGCCGAAGCTGCCATGGCGGCGGATCTGGTCGCCGGTGAGGGTGCGGGTGTCGACCTCGACGCCGTTGACGGTGGTCGTGACGGTCAGTCCGCGGGCCTCGACCCGCACGGTGTGGTCGCGGGTCGCCCAGGTGTCCTTGGTCAGGCCGGTCGAGGCGGGGAGGGCGACCGTGCCGACCGGGACGTTGCGGGTGCCCGCGGTGGTGGGGTTGGTCTCGCTCTGCGGGTCGTAGTGGTTCACTCCCCAGTCGGGTTCTGACGTGCCGTCGTCCACCCAGGTGTTGCCCGCGTAGTGGCTGGTGGTCATGACGAGGTGCATGGCGTCCCCGCTCTGACGGAGCGCCCAGACCAGAGCCTCGCCCCAGGTCTTGCCGACGGGCTCGGCGCGCAGCAGGAGGGAGAGGCCGGCCGCGGGATCGGTGCCGCCGCGGAAGACGACGGTCGCCGTCAGGTCCTTCCAGTCGTGGTCCTGGGTCGTCCGGCCGCCGATCCACCGGGCGCCCGCCCAGTCGCTCTCCCCCTTCAGCAGCCCGGTCTCCCACCGGGCCGCCTCGCTCCAGGGGCCGGGCGCGTCCTTGTCGTCCCAGGTCCGCACCCGCCAGAAGTACGCCCGCTCCGAGTGCAGCGCGCCGCCCCCGAAGGGGACATGGGTGCTGTTCGCCCCGGCCACCCTGCCGCTGCGCCAGACGTCCGCGCCGCCGGGCCGGGTGCCGACCTCGATCTCGTACGCGGTCTGCCGGGCCACCGGGGGCACCCAGCTGAACGTCGGCGCGGTCTCCGTCCCGAGCGGCGCGAGTCGGGAGTTGACCTGAAGGCCGGTGGGCGTCGTGGCGTGTCCGGCGTCCGCCGCGAGGGCGGTGGGCGCGGCGACGGCCGGCAGGGAGGCTCCGGCCGTCGCCGCGGTCATGATGCCGAGCAGGTGCCGGCGGCTCAGTGCGCTATGAAACGTTTCAATACCTTCCATGTGGAAAGCTTACGAACGGTACGCGCCGCAGCACAATGGTTCAGTCCGTGGGAAAGACCCTCCGTCCGGATTCCGTCTCGACGACGGAGATCGCCTCGATCGGGCAGGACTCGGCGACTTCCAGGAGCAGTTCGGACGCCGGGAGCGTCTCGGAGCGCGCGTGCCCCTGACCTTCTTCGTCGAGGGCGAACTGCTCGGGTGCGGCGGCCGCGCACAAACCGGTGCGGACGCACACCCGTTTGTCGACGGCGACCGTCCACCGCTCGGTCATCGCCCGCCTCCTTCGACGAGCAGCGGCAGGGTCTTCCAGCCGCGCACGGTCGAGGTCTGCGCGAGTTCCGCGTGGTCCCAGTCGACGTCCCAGTCCGGGAACCGGCCGAGGATCTCCTCCGCCGCGATCCGCCCCTCCAGCCGGGCCAGGGCCGCGCCCAGGCAGTAGTGGGCGCCGACGCCGAAGCTCAGGTGCTGGGTGACCCGGTGGACGTCGAAGCGGTCCGGGTCGGTGAAGCGCCGGGGGTCGCGGTTGGCGGCGGCCTGGACGAACAGGACGGCGCTGCCGGCTGGCACGGTACGGTCGTACAGCTCGACGTCCTTGGTGACGTACCGCGCGGTGAACGGGCCGGTGGGCTCGAAGCGCAGGATCTCCTCGATCGCGTTGGGGATGAGGGAGGGGTCGGCCCTGAGGGCGCGCCGCGCCTCGGGGTAGCGGGCCATCAGCGCACCGAACCAGCCGATGAGCCGGCCGGTCGTCTCGTTGCCGGCGCCCGCGACGACCGTGCAGTAGGTGTGGACCTCCTCGTCGGTGAGGGTGCGGGTGACGCCCTTCTCGTCCTCGAACTCGGCGGTCATCAGATCGGTCATGAGGTCGTCGGAGGGATGCTTCTTGCGCCAGGCGATGTACTCCCGGAACGCCTCGGTGCTGAGGATGTCCCGCTCGTCGATCTTGCCGCCGTTCTCGGTGCCGAGGGTGTCGTCGGTGTAGTCGCGGATGGCGGGCTGGTCGGCCTCCGGGATGCCCAGGAGCATGCCGATGACCCGCATCGGCATCTCGGCACCGACGGCCGCGACGAGGTCGAACCGCCTTGCTCCGGTGACCGGTTCGAGCGCGCGGCGGCAGAAGGCCCGTACCCGTGGCTCCAGGGTGGCGATACGGCGGGGCGTGAACACCCGGGCGAGCAGGCGGCGGTGGATGTCGTGGACGGGCGGGTCCTCGAAGATGAGGGTGCCCGGCGGGAGTTCGATGTCCGCCTGGATGATCTCCAGGATGTCGCCGCGCGCCGAGGAGTACGTCTGCCAGTCGGCGAGGCCGCGTTGGACGTCCGCGTGACGGGTGACGGCGTAGAAGTCGTGCCGGTCGTTGTAGTACAGCGGCGCCTCCTCGCGCAGCCGCTCGTACAGCGGGTAGGGGTCGCGGGCGAGGGCGGGGTCGTAGGGGTCCCAGTAGAGCGTGTCGGTGCTGGTCACGGGCGCAACTCCTTCTCGTTGAGGGCTACTTGAGCAGGGCGCCCGCGTCGATCGGCAGGGTCACGCCGGTGACGAAGCGGCCTTCGTCGGAGGCGAGGAACAGGACGGCGTTGCTGATGTCCAGCGGCTCCACCCAGGGGGTGGGGAGCAGGTGCATGCCCTGGGAGACCGCGGCGAAGTCGTCGACCGTGGGGTTCTCCAGGTCGGGGCGGAACATGCGGTAGGTGCCCTCGTGCATCACCATCGGCGTGTTCACCTGGGTGGGGTGCAGGGAGTTGACGCGGATGTTGTGCGGCCCCAACTCCGTTGCCAGGGTGCGCATCAGGCCCACCACGGCGTGCTTGGCGGCGATGTAGTGCCCGATGTTCGGGTACGCCTTGAGTCCGCCCACGGAGCTGGTCAGGACGACCGAGCCGCCCCGGCCACCGGCCACGATGTGCGGGGTGGAGACCTTGGTGGAGAGCCAGACGCCGGTCAGGTTGACGTCGATCATGTCGCGCCAGGTCTTCTCGGACATGGCGTCGAGGGTGGCGCCGTCGCTGCCGAGACCGGCGTTGGCCACGACGATGTCCAGCCGCCCGAACCGCTCCACGCCGTCGTCCACGGCCGCCTTGAGGGCGTCGTGGTCGCGCACGTCCGCCTGTACGGCGTGGATCCGGCGGCCCAGCTTCTCGACCCGGCGGACGGTCTCCTCCAGATCCTCGGGCGTGGACATGGCGAAGGTGACGCCGTCGAGCTGCTTGCACACGTCGACGGCGATGATGTCGGCGCCCTCCTCCGCCAGCCGTACGGCATGGCTGCGACCCTGGCCGCGGGCGGCTCCGGTGATGAAGGCGACCTTGTCCGCTACTCGTCCGGGCATGACTGACCTCTCTTCGTGGGTGTGTTGAGCTGCGATGGGGTGCTACGCCGATCTGCGCCGAGCTGGCGTCACGCCGGGCCGTCTGTGTCGGCGGCCGCTCGAACCGCGTCGAGGATCCCCTGGTAACCGGTGCAGCGGCACAGATTGCCGGACAGGGCCTCGCGGATCTCCTCGTCCGTGGGCTTGGGGTTCTCGGCGAGGAACGCGGTGGCGGAGATGACGAATCCAGGGGTGCAGAATCCGCACTGGAGCCCGTGATGTTCTCTGAACGCGGCCTGGACCAGGGAGAGTTCGCCGTCGGGTGCGGCGATCCCCTCGATCGTGGTGACCTCGCTCCCGTCGGCCTGCACGGCGAACACCAGGCAGGCGCGCACCGCTTCGCCGTCCAGCAGCACCGTGCAGGCACCGCAGGCTCCGTGTTCGCAGCCGAGGTGCGTGCCGGTCAGTCCGCAGGTGACGCGCAGGTAGTCGGCGAGGGTGAGCCGGGGCGGCACGCTGTCGTGGCGGGCGCGGCCGTTGACCCGTAGGCGGATCTCGACGTCAGCCATCGACTGCCTCCCGTACGGCACGACGCCAGGCGCGGGCCACCATGGCCGCGCCGACGCGCCTGCGGTAGTCGGCCGAGCCGTGCAGGTCGGACGGGACCGAGTCGAGGCCCGCCAGGGCGAGGCGCCCGAGGGCGTCGGCGTCTTGCTCGTCGGGCCTGGAGCCGACGGCTGCCGCCTCCGCCTCGGGGGCCCGTCGGGGAGTGGGACCGAGTCCGAACAGTCCGATGGCACACCGGTCGATGCGCCCGTCGCCGTCGAGGCCGACGGCGACGGCGGCCCCGGCGAGCGCGAGGCCCCTGCTCCTGCGCGCGAACTCCTCGATGGCGAACCCGCAGGGCCCGCGCCAGACGGGGAAGGTGACGGCCGTGAGCAACTCGTCGGCGGCCGGGATCCTACGGCGGCCTCGCACCGACAGCGCTTCGACTTCGGCGTCCAGGGTCAGCGCCACCGCGGGGTACTCGGCAGCCGCGTCCGCATGCGCGAGCGAGCCCCCGATGGTGCCCCGGTTGCGGATCTGGAAGTGACCTATCAGTGGGGTGGCGCGGACCAGGAGAGGGATCAACTCCCCTACCTCCGGCGAGCGTTGAAGCGTGGTCTGGGTGGTCGTGGCCCCGATACGCACCCTCCCGTCGCGGTGCTCGATGCCCCGGAGTCCCTCCACGTGACGCAGGTCGACGAGGTGTCCGTAGGCCGCAAGGCGCAGGGCCAGCATCGGGACCAGGCTCTGCCCTCCCGCGATGACCTTCGCCTCGTCGCCCCACTCGGCGAGCAGCGCGACCGTCTCCTCGGCGCTCGCCGGGGCGTGGTACTCGAACGCCGCCGGCTTCACGAGGCCACCGCCCTTGCCCGCTCGACCAGTTCGACGATCGACGCCGGGGTCAGCGGCAGCCTGCTGATCTCCACGCCGAGCGGGGCGAGCGCGTCGGCGACGGCGTTCACGACGGCGGGCGCGGAACCGATCGCCCCGCCCTCCCCCACCCCCTTGTGGCCGCCGGGCCCGGGACTCGGTGTCTCGACATGCCCGATCTCGATCGTGGGCACCTCGGAGGCGGTGGGGAGCAGGTAGTCCATGAAGGTGGTGGCGAGCGGGTTGCCGAACTCGTCGTGGGCGAGGTGCTCGTACAGCGCCCCGCCGATGCCCTGGACGGTGCCGCCGCGGATCTGCCCCGCCACCACTCCGGGGTTGATCATCGGCCCGCAGTCCTCGCTGACGATGTACCGCAGCAGCTTCACCGCGCCGGTCACCAGATCCACCTCGCAGGTGCACACATGGGTGGCGTTGGCCCAGATCATCAGGTGCGGGGTGCGGTAGCGGCCGCTCGACTCCAGGCCCGCCGGGACGCCCGGAGGCAGCGCGTGGACCTGGAAGTAGGCGATGTCGGCGATCTCGGCGAGGCTGAGCGAGGCGTCTGCGTCGCCCTTCACCGACGCCCTTCCGTCGACGAACTCCACGTCGTCCACCGCGACTTCGAGACGGTGGGCGGCGATCGCGAGGATGCGCTCCCGTAAGGGGGCGGCGGTCTCGGCGATCGCCCCCGCCGTCATGGGCCCGGAGCGGCTGCCGCCGGTGCCCGCGCCGTACGGGGTGAGCGCGGTGTCGCCCTGGCCCGTGCCGATGTCCTCGACGGGGACGCCGAGCGCGTCGGCGGTGAGCTGGACGACGGTGGTCTCCAGGCTGTTCCCGCACGATCCGCCGGCCATGTAGACGTTGACCTTGCCGGACGGCTCGATACGGATCGTCGCGCCCTCGGTGCCGTGGAACGGGGTGGCTCCGGCGGTCGGTTCGACGTAGGTGCAGGTGCCGACCCCGAGGTGGCGGCCCTGCGCGCGGGCCTCTTCCTGCTCCCGCCGGAACGCCGGGTAGTCGAGCATCTCCAGGGCCTGCTCGAAGGTCTCGTACGGGGTGATGTCGGCGTAGGGCATGCCGCTGAAGTTCGACGTCGGCAGGTCCTCGCGGCGCAGCATGGTGCGGCGGCGCAGCTCGACGGGGTCCATGCCGATGCGGCGGGCGGCGGTGTCGAGGAGGACTTCCCGGGCCATCGACTCGAACTGCCAGGGGCCCCGATAGGCCACCCTCCCGCTGGTGTTGGAGAACACGAAGCGGGAACGGAAGGTGCCTTCGGGGATGCGATACGGCCCCGGGAAGAGCATGCCGACCGCGATACCGCTCTGTACCGGGGACGGCGTCGGGTAGGCGCCGGCGTCCTGGACGTGGTCGAGGATGGCGGCCAGGAAGCGGCCGTCCGCGTCGAGGGCCAGGCGGGCCTCGCCGTGCTCGTGGCGGGCCTGTCCGGCGGCGAGGAGGTGTTCCCGGCGGTCCTCGATCCACTTGAGCGCGCCGGGCAGCCGGACGGCGGCGAGCATGACGCACATGTCCTCGCGCTGCGGCAGCACCTTCTGCCCGAAGCCGCCGCCGGTGTCCCGCACGACCACCCGCACCCGGTGCTCGTCGAGACCGAGCAGCCGGACGCAGAAGGAGCGCACCTCGTGCGGGGACTGGGTGGCCGCCCAGATCGTCATCTCCCCGGCGGGCGCGGCCCATTCGGCGACGATGCCGCGGGTCTCCATCGGCACGGGGCCGTGGGCCTGCTGGTGGACGGTCACGCTCACCACGTGCGGCGCACGCGCGAAGACGGGTTCCAGGTCCGCCATCGGACGCCCGGCCAACTCTCCCACCAGGTTGCCGGGGTGGCAGGCGTGGACGGACTCCGGGGACTCCAGCGCGGTGGCGTAGTCGGCGACCGGCGGCAGTTCCTCGTACTCCACGACGACCAACTCCGCCGCGTCCTCGGCGAGGTAGCGGTCGTCGGCGACGACCATCGCCACCGGGTCGCCCACGAACCGCGCCTCTCCCTCCGCGAGGGGCGGCCGAGGCGTGTCCGGGTCGTCACGTCCGTTGAGCGTGTACCACTGCTCACGCACCCCGGAGTTGAGGTCCTGGGCGGTGAACACCGCGTGCACGCCTTCCAGTTGGAGTGCCTCCGTCACGTCGATCCCGACGATGCGGGCCCGGGCCAGGGGGCTGCGCACGAAGCAGGCGTGCAGCAGGCCGGGGCGTACGACGTCGTCGACGAAGGTGCCGGTGCCGGTCAGCAGACGTGGATCCTCGACGCGCGGCATGGAGGTGCCCGTAAAGCGAGCCATCGGCTTGCCCTTCCGTTCATGCTGAACGAGTGTTTAACACGAGCGCTGAACAACTGTTTAACAGCGCTCTGAGGAGTCGTCAAGGACAATGAGCGGCATGACCGCACCTCGCCGTATGGGCACGGAGAACTCCAAGACGCGCCAGGTCCTGCTCGATGTCGCCGAGCGGCTGATGCTGGAGGAGGGGTACGCCTCCGTCGGCATCCGCCGGGTGGCACGCGAGGCCGAGGTGGCACCGGCGCTGGTGCTGTACTACTTCCGCACCCTCGACGACCTCTTCCTCGCGATGCTGCGGCGCCGCGGCGACCAGGAACTGGAGCGCGTGACCGGCCTGTTGGACGGCCCCCAGCCGATCCGGGCGCTGTGGCGGCTCACCACGCACCCCGGCAACGCCCTCACCACGGAGTTCGCCGCGCTGGCCAACCACCGCAAGGCGATCCGCGCCGAGCTGGCCGGGTTCGCCGAGCGCTACCGCGAGGCACAGCTGGAGGTGCTCACCCGCCGGATCGCGGAGAACGGCGTGGAGCTGCCGCCCGAGGTGACCCCGGCGGTACTGCTGATGCTGACGAACGCGCTGGGCCGGATCCTGATGATGGAGAACGCGATGGGCATGACAACCCGGCACGCAGAGGCGAGCGCGTTCGTGGAGGACTTCCTCCGGCGCTACGAGGGTGCGTCCACGGAGGACTGAGTACGCTCACCCTTCGTAATCAGCGTGTCTGGATATCAGCGGCAAGGAATGGGTGAGCGCACCGTGGGTGAGGCAAGGTCACGGGGGCCGTACGCCAAGACGCCCGCCCGCAAGGCGGAGATCGTCCGCGCGGCACGCGACAGCTTCGCCGAGCGCGGCTACGCCAAGGCTTCCCTGCGGGACATCGCGGAGCGGGCCGGGATCACCCACGCGGGACTCCTGCACCACTTCCGCAACAAGGACGAGCTGCTCGCCGAGGTGCTCGCGGACCGTGACGCCGAGGAGTGGCGGCAGGGTCTGCGCCAGGTCGACGGCCCGGACCGGCTCGCCCCCTTCCTCTCCGAACTCCTGCGCCACCACCAGCGGGCGCCCGAGCTGATGCGGCTGTGGATCGAGCTGGCCGCGGCGGCCTCCCGGCCGGACCACCCCGCCCACGACTACTTCGTCGAGCGCTACGCGAACAGCCGCGCCCAGTTCGCCGAGGGCTTCCCGGACGAGGCGGCCCGCGCCAGGCTGCGGGAGGGGGTGAGCCCCGAGAACGCTGCGGTGCTCTTCCAGGCGGTTCTCAACGGACTCCAGCTCCAGTGGGTGCTCGACCGGGACCTCGACATCGTCGGGCCGGTGACCGACTTCGTCCGTCTGCTGTTCGGCGACGAGCGCGCCGAGGGCTGAGGGCGGGTGCCTGCGCGGCGGGCACCCGGTGACGGCATAGGCTCGGCGGATGGCCAAGTACTTCGACGTGCACCCCGACAACCCACAGCCCCGCGCCATCTCCCAGATCGCCGAGAGCATCCGCTCGGACGCGCTCATCGCGTACCCGACGGACTCCTGCTACGCCCTGGGATGCCGGCTGGGCAGCCGTGACGGCATCGACCGGATCCGCACCATCCGGCAGCTGGACGACCGCCACCACTTCACCCTGGTCTGCCAGGACTTCGCGCAGCTCGGTCAGTTCGTGCGCGTCGACAAGGACGTCTTCCGCGCGATCAAGGCGTCGACGCCGGGCAGCTACACGTTCATCCTGCCGGCGACGAAGGAGGTGCCGCGGATGCTCCAGCACCCGAAGAAGAAGACGGTCGGTGTGCGCATCCCGGACCATGTCGTCACCCAGGCGCTGCTCTCCGAGCTCGGTGAGCCGCTGCTGTCCAGCACCCTGCTCCTGCCCGACGAGGAGGAGCCGATGACCCAGGGCTGGGAGATCAAGGACCGGCTCGACCATGTGCTGGACGCGGTGGTCGACTCCGGGGACTGCGGCACCGAGCCGACGACGGTGATCGACTTCTCGGACGGGGAGGCGGAGATCGTGCGGCGCGGGGCGGGGGACACGGCGCGGTTCGAGTAGCGGGACGGTTTCGGGGGTGGCGCGGTTCGCCTAGCGGGCACGGTTCCGGTGACGGCCTCGTTCGAGTGGCGGCCCGGCCTCCCGTGCCGGGTAAGGACGAGGTCAAAGGGGAGGGGGCTGTCGTCGCCCGGTGGACGCCGCGTGCAAACATGACCGCGGTCCGGTTCCGCCCGGGCCGACGACAAGATCACCCTCGACCGCGCTGAGAGGCACCCCCATGACCTCCGTACAGGGAACCACCGTCGAGATCCGCACCGAGGACGGCGTCGCCGACGCCTACTTCGTCCACCCCGCCGACGGCGCGCCCCGGCCGGCCGTGCTGTTCTACATGGACGCCTTCGGGATCCGGCCCCATCTGAAGTCGATGGCCGACCGGCTCGCCGAGGCCGGGTACGCGGTCCTCGTGCCCAACGTCTTCTACCGGGCCGGGGCCACGCCGGTCTTCGACCTGCCGGAGTTCATCGATCCGGGTGCGCGGCCGGAGATCTTCCAGCAGATCGGCCCGGTCATGCAGTCCCTGACGCCGGAGCTGGCGATGCGGGACGCCGGCGCGTATCTGCGCTGGCTGGCCGAGCGCCCCGAGGTCGCCGACGGGCCGGTCGGCCTGACCGGTTACTGCATGGGCGCCCGGCTGTCCCTGCTGACCGCGGGCACCTTCCCGGACCGGGTCGCCGCCGCGGCCGGTTTCCACGGCGGGCGTCTGGCGACCGAGGACGCGGACAGCCCGCACCTGGTGGCCGAGCACGTCACGGCCGAGCTGTACTTCGGTCACGCCGACGAGGACCCGTCGCTGCCGCCGGAGCAGATCGAGCGTCTGGAGGCCGCGCTGACCGCGGCCGGGGTCCGCCACCAGTGCGAGGTCTACGCGGGCGCCCACCACGGGTACACGCAGGCCGACACCGCCTCCTACGACCGCGCGGGCGACGAGCGGCACTGGGAGGCGCTGCTCGACCTGCTCAAGCGCACGTTCTGACGCGGGCGGGGTGCGGGCAGGACACCGACGGCCACCGCACCGGCGCGGGTGCTACGGCCGTCGCACGCTCGCGTCCACCGGGGAGGTCACCGACTCGGCCCCCAAGTGGCGCTGGAGGAAGCGCACTTGATGGTGGAGCAGTTTCACCGTGAGCGGTGAGCCGATCGGTTGGTGGCCCGCGCCCGGCAACAGCAGGAGTTCGTGCGGGCGTTCGGCGGCACACAGAGCTTCCGAGAGCCGCAGGGTGTTGGCCGCGGGGACCCTGGGGTCGGCCAGGCCGTGGATCAGCAGCAGGGGCCGGGGGAGCCGGGCCGCCTCGGCGATCAGGTCGCAGGAGTCGTAGCGCCGCGGGAACACGTCGGGGTGGCCGAGGAACCGTTCGCGCCAGTGCGTGTTGAACAGCCGCTGGTCGGTGACCCCCGCGCCGGCCACGGCGGCGTGGAAGACGTCGGGGCGGCGCAGGACGGCGAGGGCGGCGAGGGTGCCGCCGAAGGACCAGCCGCGGATACCGACGTGGCCGAGGTCGAGTGCGGGGCGGTCGCGGGCGGCCTCGTGCAGGGCGGCGACCTGGTCGTCGAGCGCCGGGCCGAAGGGATCGCCGTACGCCTCGCGCTCCCAGTCCGGTCCGCGGCCCGGTGTGCCGCGGCCGTCGGTGACGAGGACCGCGAATCCGTGCTCGGCGAACCACTGCGACAGCAGGACCCGCCAGTCCAGTTCGACGGTGACCCGCTGAGCACTCGCTCCCCCGTACGAGTCGACCACCACCGGCAACGGAGGGTCGCCCTCGCGATGCCAGGAGGGCAGGTGGAGGCGGACATGCAGGGCGCGGGGTCCGAGGACGAGCCGCTCGGCGCGGATGCCGAGGACCGGGCTCTCGGCGTACGAGAGGACGGGAAGAGTGGGCCCGTCTGCCCGCCGCACCTCGGTCCGGCCGCCGGGACGCTGTGCGTCGCGGGTGACATGGACGAGGGTCCCGCCGCGGGAGACGCCGGAATGGACGCCCGGTTCCGAACTCACCTGTCGTAGACCGGCCTTGGGGCTGTAACACCACAGGTGGGTCTCGGTGGGGTCGGCGGATGCCGTGAAGAGGATGTCGTCACCGTCCGTGCCGAGGACGGTCCGCAGCTGAAGTCCCGGCGGTGTCACCGGAGTTCCGTCCGCGGTGAGATGCCGGGTGCCCAGGAGGTCACGGTGGGCGAGGAGTTCGCCCGTCGCGGTGCGGGCGGGGAGCCCGGGGACGAGGTGCACCCAGCGGTCGTCCCGCCACTCGTCCAGGACCGTGGTCCGCCCGGTGCCGGGGTCGATGCCGAGGAAGCGGACGGTGCACTGGTCGCGGGACTGCACGACGGCCCAGGGACCGTGGTCGTCCCACCCGGCGCCGACCAGGTATTCATAGGCGGTCCGGTCCCAACTCACCGATACCGGCGTCCCGTCGAACCCTGCGATCCACAGGGTCACCTCCGCGTTGGGCGTCCCGACCAGAGCAACCCGTCCTGCTCCGCCGTCGCTGCCGGGCCACGGCCGGACCCCGGTGAAGTCCGTCCGAGCGAACAGCACCCGCTCACCGTCCGGCGACCACCAGTACCCGCGGGTTCCGTCGAGAGAGGTGGCGCCTGTGTGTACTGCGGTCCCGAACTCGACGTCGGGGCAGTCCGGTTGAGCCACCACACGGTCGGCCGTGCCGTCCGTCCGGATCACGCGCAGGGCGCCCTGCACCACGTAGGCGATATGACGTCCGGTCGGATCGGGCCGGGGGTCGGTCACCGCGCCGACAACGGGCAGCCGCCGGGGCTCCCCTTTCCGCACGTCGACCTTCCACAGCCCGCCGGACAGGGCGAAGGCGACGACACGGGCGGCCCGATCGGCGCCGTACGCGTCGATCCCGGCTGCCTTGCGCGGCCCGGCGCCCGCGCCCGCGCCCGCGAGCAACCGCACCGGGTCGGCCACCAGCCGCTCCCTCCCTGACTCGACGTCCAGCGCCCACAGACAGGCGGCCGGGTCGTCGCCGGTCCGCCCCCGCAGGAACAGCACGGTCCGCCCGTCGTCCCCGACGGTGAACCCTTCGGGGACGCCCCGGCTGAAACGGAAGGTGCGGACGAGTTGCTCGGGAAGGGCGACGCGACTCATGCGGGGTTCCTTCCACCACCATCCCGATTGAAACAGATGTTCGATTAAAGCTTCGGCACACTACCCGGCCGGCAAGATCGGTTGGCCTAGAGTCTGGGGTGACCGAGCGGCCGGAGGTGGACGGATGACAACGCTGGACCGCAGGCGTGAGCTTGCCGAGTTCCTCCGCAGTCGGCGGGCGCGGCGCACGCCGGCGGAGGCGGGGCTGCCGTCCTTCGGGCGGCGGCGCACTCCCGGGCTGCGGCGTGAGGAGGTCGCGACGCTCGCCGGGGTGAGCATCACCTGGTACACGTGGCTGGAGCAGGCCCGCGACATCCGCGTCTCGCGCCAGATTCTCGGCAGCTTGGCCACCGCACTCGGACTTGATGAGGTCGAGTGCGCCCATCTGTTCCGGCTGGCCGATGAACCGCCTCCGAAGGGGGCGCCTTCGCGCGCCGAACTGCCGCCCCAGTACAAGCTGTTGCTCACCCACCTCGACCCGAACCCGGCCTTCGTCGTGAATCCGCGGTTCGACATCCTGGCCTGGAACCGCGGCTGCGAACTCCTCTACGGCGACCTGGGTGCCCTGCCCGCATCGCGGCGCAACGTGCTGTGGCTCACGTTCACCGCGCCCGAGGTGCGGGAGATGACCAGGGACTGGGAGACGGAGGCCGCGCTCACCGTCGCGCTGTTCCGCACCCAGGCGAACGAGGGCGTCCTGGCGCCCGAGATCACCGGGCTCGTCGCGGAACTCGCCGACGCCAGCCCCGACTTCGCCCGTCTGTGGCGACGCAAGGAGCTGGCGCCGTTCGTGCCCGAGGCCCGTACGATCGACCATCCACTGCTCGGTGAGGTCACCCTCGACTACGTGAAGCTGCACGTGGCGAACGACGACAAGACGCTGGTGTCGTACCTGCTGCCACCGGGCTCACCAGTGGAGAGCCAGTTCCTGAAGCTCATCCGGAATCCGGGTGGCTGAACGTCAGGCGACCGTGAACCCGCCGTCGACCGGGAGGACCGTGCCCGTCACGTAGTCGGCGCCGATGAGATAGGCGATCGCGTTCGCGACGTCGTCGGGCCGTCCGATCCGCTGGGCGGGAAGGTCCGCGGCCAGGGCGGTGAACTGAGCCGCACGCTGTTCTGCCGGCAGGAACGACCACCAGGGGGTGTCGACGGCCCCGGGGGCCACGGCGTTGACCCGCACCGGAGCCAGTTCGGCGGCGAGCGGGGACACGATCCGCTCGATCGCCCCGTTGACCGCGGCGAGCGCGACGCTGCCGGGCAGGGCGGCCCTCGCGGTGGCCGCGGAGATCATCGTGACCGAGCCGGTGACGTCGGCCTTCCGGATCGCGTGCAGGTACGGGAAGAGCTTGCCGTCGAAGGCGCCCCTGATGCCGGCCAGGCTCACGTCCTTGAGCGATCCGAGCCCGAGTGCGCCCGGGCTGAATGCCAGCACGAGATGGTCGATGGCGCCGGTCCGCTCGAAGAACTCCGTCACGTCCCTTTCCGAGGTGCCGTCGATCTGTTCGGCACCGGCCACCCGGTCCTTGGCTGCCGCCAGCTTCTCGGGGTCCCGTCCGGTCACGATCACCTCGGCGCCGGCGGCAGTCAGCCGCTCGGCTGCCGCCAGGCCGATCCCGGACGTCCCACCCATGATCACAACGCGCATCGCGTGCGTCTCCGATTCCGTAGATCCGTGTTCTGTTCGCCCCAAGCCTCGGGAATCCGGAGACAGTGATCCAGACACGCCTGATGCTGGTGGTCCGACCACCCCCCAGGTTCAGGGTCTCCTACTTGTGGAGGGCGGCGAGGTCACGGACGGTGGTGCCGCGGCGATGAACCGCCCGCCCCACGCGCCGCCACCGCCATGACGCCCACCGAGACGAGGGCGATCGCGGCGCCGACGTACAGCGGTGCCCTGTAACCGAGGCCTGAGGTCAGGGCGAGGCCGCCCAGCCACGCGCCGAGGGCGTTGCCGATGTTGGAGGCCGATACGTTCGCGCCGGCGGCCAGGGCGGCACCGTGGGCGTGGTCCGTGACGCGGGTGATCAGGCCGGGGACGCTCGCGAAGCCGGTCACGCCCAGTAGGAACACCAGGACCACCGACGCCACCGCGCTCCCGGCCAGCAGCCCGAACCCGGCCAGAGTCAGGGTCAGCGCGAGCAGCGACACGACCAGGGTTCGGTCGCGGTCCCGGTCCGCCGCACGTCCGCCGATCGCGTTTCCGACGACCAGGCCGACGCCGTACACCATGAGCAGCCAGGCGACGTCCGACGGGGCGAATCCGCCGACCTCCGTGAAGGTGTAGGCGAGGTAGCTGAACGCGCCGAACATCCCGCCGTAGCCGAGCGCGGTGGCCGTCAGCGTCAGCCAGACCTGCCGGGAGCGGAACGCTCGCACCTGTGCGCGCAGGCCGTACGAGGACACGGCACCAGCGGCCTGCCCGGGGACCAGGACGGCGATCCCGATGAACGCCAGCACCCCGACCCCGGTCACCGCCCAGAACGCCGCCCGCCACCCCCACCGCTCGCCCACCGACGCACCGAAGGGCACGCCCAGGACATTGGCGACCGTCAGCCCGGCGAACATCACCGCCACCGCACGGGACTTGCGCTCCGGCGAGACGAGGGCCCGGGCGACCAGCGAGCCGAGGCCGAAGAAGGAGCCGTGGCACAGGGCGGCGACGATCCGGCCGAGCAGCATCACCCGGTAGTCCGGGGCGACGGCGCAGAGCAGGTTGCCGACGACGAACAGTGCCAGCAGGCCGAGCAGGACCTGCTTGCGGGGCAGGCGGGCCGTCGCCGCTGTCAGCGCGATCGCGCCCACGGCCACACTCAGCGCGTATCCCGAGATCAGCCGGCCCGCCTCCGCCTCGGACACCGCGAAGCTCGCCGCCACCTGCGGCAGCAGTCCCGCGATGAGGAACTCGGTCAGCCCGATGCCGAAGCCGCCGAGGGCCAGGGCGATCAACCCGCCGGGCAGGCGCCGCCGTTCGACCGGCCGCGCCGAGCCGTCCGTCGTGTCCTTGCGCCCGGATTCGTCCATGGGCCGACCCTCACCCTCGGCGGCGAGGACGGTCCATGGACAAAGTTCGACGGCGCTTGGACGAAAGGGAATCGTCCCCGCTCCTCAGCGCCGCCCGCCGAACTCCCAGTCGTGGACCTCGATTTCCGCGTACCGGTCGGCGTCCAGGATCTCCCGTGCCGTTCCCCGGTCCGGCGCCCCGAGGAGGACGGCAGTACCCAGCCAGCTGTCGCCGTCGTCGGACAACAGCGGTCCGTAGGCGACGAGTTCGTCCCGCTCTGGCGGCAGGACGAGGTCCGCGATCTCCGCCACTCCCAGCCCGAGGACCATGTACCGCTGCCCCTCGGTCGGGCCGCCGGGGAAGTCCCACATCGTGCGCCCGAGCATGTTGCGCCAGCGACGCAGCAGCACGTCCCGGTACGCCCCCGCCTGGTAGTTGGGCTCGTCGAAGGCGAAGGCGCGGGCGGCCGCGGGATCGGGCAGGTCGACGATGTGCACGCTGCCCGTGGGGGTCTCACCGTCGTCGGCGAACGTGGGGCCTCGTGCGATCAACTCCGCCTCAAAGCGGTCCATGTAGGACCAGTGCTCCTCCACCAGCTTCTCGCGCAAGGGCAGGGAGCCGGGCCGGTCACGGTGGTAGCAGAAGAACTCCATGGCCAGGGAGCCTTCCGTATCCCGGGATCCGCGCTCAAGTCGGTTGTCGCTCAGCCCCGTTGCCGTGCCGCCGCCACGATCAGCCGCCGGATGTCCGCCAGGTCCGCCTCGAACTCCGCCGTGAGGTCCACCGGCAGATCCAGCCAGGCCGCGAGCCGGGCGTGGCCGGGCAGGTCCCCGTCCGGCAGCTGCCCACGGCGACCGCGCGGGTCTACCGGCCCGGGTGCGAAACGGCCCGACGCCTCCGACGCGGCGAAGCCGATCACGAACGTGCTGACCAGCCGCTCCAGTCGGGGCACGTCCGCCTCCGGCACCCCGGCGTCGATGAGGGCGACGTAGATGATGTCCACCGCCCGCACCGCGTCCGGTGTGACGGCGGGACGCGAGAACAGCAGGTGCGCGGCCCACGGGTGACGCTGCGTCACCTCCCGGCAGGCGTACGCCAGGGCGTTGAGCCGCTCCTCCCACGGCCGCTCCCGGACCTCGTCCGCCGGGAGCAGCGCGGAGAGCAGCCGCCCGACCATGCCGTCCAGCAGCGCGCCCTTGTCCTTGACGTGCCGGTACAGCGCCATCGGCGTCACGCCGACCCGCTCGGCCAGCGCCCGCATCGACACCGCCTTAAGGCCGCGCTCGTCGGCGAGGACCAGCGCCGCGTCGAGGATCTCTTCCCGTCTGCCACTCATGGGTCTACAGTGTAGACGTATACGGCGTAGACCCCAGTAGGCCTCAGTGGACATCAGAGGACATCAGAGGACCGGGACATCAGCGGACCCAAGGAGGGGCACATGCTCGTCGCGGAAGGACTGACGAAGTCCTACGGCCGCCGTCGCGCGCTGGACGGCTTCGACCTGTCGGTCGCGCCCGGCGAGATCGTCGGGCTGATCGGCCACAACGGCGCCGGGAAGACCACCTTCGTGGAGACGGTCACCGGGCTGGTGCGCCCGGACGCGGGCCGGATCCGCATCGGACCGTACGACGCCCTGCGCGCCGGCCGGGACGCGCGGCGGCTGCTGGGCGTGGCACCGCAGGAACTCGCCCTGTACGGCGGTGTCACGGTCCGGGAGAACCTGCGGCTGTTCGCCGGGCTGACCGGACTGCGCGGGCGGCGCCGGGACGTCGAGATCGCCCGCGTCCTGGAGGAGCTTCGGCTCACCGACCTCGCCGGCCGTCCCGTGGGCGTCCTGTCCGGCGGTCAGCGGCGGCGCGTCCAGGCGGCGACCGCGATGGTCGGTTCACCGCCGTTGCTCCTGCTCGACGAGCCGACCGCGGGGGCCGACCCGGAGACCCGCTCGGCCCTGCTGAGCGCCGTGAAGGCGCGCGCCGAGGCCGGTGCCGCCGTCGTCTACACCACCCACTACCTGCCGGAACTCGTCGACCTGGACGCCACGTTGGCGCTGGCCCGGGCCGGGCGGGTCATCGCGCGCGGCACCCAGGAGGAGCTGACACGCCGCCTCCCGGGCGAGCTCAGGGTCACGTTCGCCGACCCGGCCGAGCCCGAACTGCGCACCCCGACCACGGATCCCGGCGCCGACCTGGCGGCCCTGCTCGCCACGGGCCGTACGCCCGCCTCCGTGGACGTGCGCAGGCCGAGCCTGGACGACCTCTACCGATCCCTGGGGACCGCGGTGCCCGAGAAGCCGGAGGCCCCAGATGCCGTCGCGTGAGTCCGCCACCCGGCTGGGCGTGCTGATCCGCCACAACGCCCTGATCATGCTGCGCGAGCCGGGGCCACTGCTGAGCCGGATGATCCTCCCGCTCGTCTTCATGACCCTGCTGCGCCCGCTCTACGTCTCCGCCCAGGACCGCGTGTCCGGCACCGAGCAGGCGGTCGTCGGCACCCTCGTCACCTTCTCGTTGCTCGCGCTCAGCATCTCCGGCAACACGATCCTGACCGAGCGCCTCGGCCGCACCTGGGACCGGCTGCGCGGCACGCCCCTGCGCCCCGCCGAACTGCTCCTCGGCAAGGCGGTCCCGGTCTTCACGGCCATGCTGGCGCAGCAGTTGCTGATCGTCGGCTTCGGCGTGTGCGCCTTCGGACTCGCCGTTCCGCACCCCTTCCTGCTGCTGGGCGTCCTGCTCAGCTGGACGTGCACGCTGCTGGGACTCGGCGCCCTGCTCGGGGTGCTGGTCCGCTCCATGGGCGAGCTGTCGGCGGCGTACGACATCGGCGGCATGCTGCTCAGCAGCGTCGGCGGTGCGCTGGTGCCGCTGGCCGTGCTGCCGGCCTGGGTCTCGGACGTGGCCCCGGCCTCCCCCGGCTACTGGGCCGCCCACGGGATGCGCGCCGCCCTCTCGGGTGACACCCACGTCGCGGTGACGGCCTGCGCCACGCTCTTCGTGATGGCCCTGGCCTGCGGCGCCCTCGCCTCGGTACGGCTGAGGGGTCGCGGCGGGCGGCTCGTGGCCCTGTAGGCGCGCCGATTCCGGGTACCCGGCCGAGGGGCGAGTGGGGAGAAACGACATGACACGACTGCCCGAGGTGGTGTCGCGCGAGGAGTGGCTCCGCGGGCGCAAGGAACTGCTGGAGCAGGAGAAGGAGGTCACCCGGGCCCGCGACCGGGTCAACGCCGCCCGGCGGCGGCTGCCGATGGTCCGCGTCGAGAAGCCGTACCTCTTCCGGGGACCGGACGGGGAGATCGGGCTGCTCGAACTCTTCGAAGGGCGCCCCCAGTTGGTGGTGCACCACTTCATGTGGACGTACGACATCGACGCCGACGGCATCGAGCACCCCCGCGACACCGGGTGCCCGAGCTGCTCCACCGCGGCCGACCAGCTCGGCAACCTCCGCCGGCTGCACGTGCGGAACACGACCCTCGTCGCGGTGTCACGGGCGCCGTACGGGAAGATCGCGGCGTTCCGGGAGCGGATGGGGTGGTCGTTCCCCTGGTACTCCTCGGCGGGCGGCGACTTCAACTACGACTTCCACGCCACGGTCGACGAACGGGTGGCGCCGGTCCGGGTCTTCCACCGCGACGCCGAGGAGATGGCGGCGGCGGGCACCCCGTGGTCGCCGGACATGCGCGGCGACTGGCCGGGCATCAGCGCCTTCCTGCGCGTCGGCGACGAGGTCTTCCACACGTACTCCACGTTCGGCCGGGGCATCGAGGAGTTCCACAACGGCTATCCGCACCTCGACCTCACGGCGCTCGGCCGCCAGGAGGCATGGGAGGAGCCGAAGGACCGCGCCGTCCCGCTGGGACTCCAGGTCGGCGGCCCGGCCCTGCGCCTGCCTGACGCATACGATCTCTGAACTCCTGATCACTGTGGCAAGATCGGCCGGATGCGCTCACACTTCGCCGGGATCCCCGAGTTGACCCGTACCCCCTCCGTCGCGGTCGTCGTCGACGTCATGCGCGCGTTCACGGTGGCCGCGTGGGTCTTCGACCGGGGCGCCGAGAAGATCGTCCTGGCGTCCACGGCGGAGGAGGCCCTGGAACTGAAGCGGCGGCACCCGCAGTGGCTGACGCTCAAGGACGCACCGCCCTTCGACGGCTTCGACCTGGTCAATTCCCCCGCCATGATCGCGCCGGAGGATCTCACCGGCCGTACCGTCGTGCAGAAGACGATCGCGGGAACGGTGGGTGCGCTGGCCTTGACCGACGCCCGCCTGGTGCTGTGCGCGAGCTTCGTCGTGGCGGAGGCGACGGCGCGGTATCTGCGGGCCGACGGCACCGAGGAGGTGACGTTCGTGGTCACCGGGGAGGACGGGCGGGCCGAGGAGGACCGCGCGTGCGCCGAGTACATCGGGCGCCGATCCGGCACAGCCCCCGAGGCGGACGCAACGCCGTACCTCGACCGCGCCCGGACGTCCGGAGGGGCGGACCGCCTCACCCAGGGGGCCCGGCGCGGCGCCCCGGGCATCCACGCCGACGACGTCCGACTCTGCCTGGAACTCGACCGGTTCCCGTTCGCGATGGTCGCCGCCCGCGAGGGTTCGATGATGGTGCTGCGCCCGACAGCCTCCCCCTGACGATGAGTTCCGGCCCTCGGGCCGGTCTGCCTGGCATACGGCTCTCTCCGAACGGATGTGATTCCCATGCCGGCCCACTCCGCCCACGCCAAGGTCAACGGCCTGGAGATGTACTACGAGGTCCACGGCACCGACCGCCCGGGAACTCGCCCGCTGGTGCTGCTGCACGGTGGTGGGAACACCGTCGGCCTGTCCTTCGCCGCCGTCCTGCCCACGCTCGCCGCCGACCGGCTCGTGGTGGCCCCCGAACTCCAGGGACACGGACGTACCGCCGACATCGACCGCCCGCTGACGGTGCCTCTCCTCGCCTCCGACGTGATCGCCCTGCTCGACGAACTCGGCATCGAGCAGGCCGACTTGTTCGGGTTCAGCCTCGGCGGCCTCACCGCGCTGGAGGTCGCCGTACGGCATCCGGAGCGCGTCGGACGGCTCGTGACGGCCGCGGCCCCGTACACGCAGGACGGATTCCACGAGGACGTCCGCGTTCCGGACTACAGCTCGCCGCGACTGCCCACCCCCGCGGACTTCCAGGAGATGGCCGACGCCTACGCGGCCGTCGCCCCCGACCCCGGGCACTTCCAGGAGTTCCTCGCCAAGGTGTCCGAGGCCGCGCACGCGCCGCTGCCCTGGACCGCCGACGACCTGCGCGGCCTCCGGGCGCCCACGCTGGTGCTCGTCGGCGACAACGACTTCGTGACCGTCGAGCACGCCGCCGAGATGCACCGCCTGATCCCCGACTCCCGGCTGGCCGTCCTGCCCGGCACCACGCACCTGACCCTCATGCGGCGGACCTCCCTGGTGCTGCCGCTGCTGGGCGAGTTCCTCGCCTGAGACAGAACGGGGCTATGCGAAACCCCCGTTGCTCTTCAGCAGCTGCCCGTTGATCCACTGCCCTTCCGGCGAGCACAGGAAGTCGACCAGGTGGGCGGTGTCCTGCGGGGTGCCGAGGCGCCCGAGCGGGGTCGCGCGCAGGCAGTGCTCGCGGCCCTCGTCGGTCATCCAACCGGTGTCCACGGGACCGGGGTTGACGACGTTGCCGGTCACACGGAGATCGGCGAGTTCATGGGCGGCGGCCAGGGTGATGCGGTCCAGGGCGCCCTTGCTCGCCCCGTACGGCAGGTTGCCCACGGTGTGGTCGCTGGTGAGGCTGATGATGCGGCCGGTGCCCTGCTCCGCGTCGAAGCGGCGGCCGAACTCCCGGATGAGCAGCCAGGTGGCCCGCGCGTTCACCGCGAAGTGCCGGTCGAAGCTCTCGACCGTGGTGTCGAGCAGGCCGGAGTCGACCGACTCGCAGTGGCACATCACCAGCGCGGTCACGGACCCCAGCCGCCGCTCGACCTCGTCGAAGACCCGGGCCGGGGTGCCGGGGTCGGCGAGGTCGGCCTCGATCGCGGCCGTGGCCGCACCGAGACCGGTCAGCTCGCGGTCGATCGTCTCGGTCGCGCCGGGTTCCCTGCCCCAGGCCATGCGCTCGTCGTAGGGGTTCCAGTAGGTGAAGGCGATGTCCCATCCGGAGGCCGCGAGCCGCCGGGCGATGCCGGCGCCGATGCCGACGGTGCGGCCCACGCCGGTGAGGAGGGCCAGCGGGCGTACGGGGGAAGGAAGTTGCTCGGTACTGTTCACGGGCGGCGATCGTTCAGGATCCACAACCGGCCCTGCAACCGGTTTTCCTCAAAACCCTCAACTCTGCCACGCACGGCCTTCACATGGCGCCACCTGGCCGGAAGACGCCCTCTTGTGGCCCGAGTTCATCCACGCTATTCGAGAGTCCGCTGCTTACCAGCGGTAAGACCTTGATTTGAACGATCCTCAACAGTAACCCTTCCCCCACGATCAGCCATTGCTCTGGGGGGAGTTGGCGCATGGAAGGTACGGTCGACGGGTTCCGCTATGGGGCCGTGACACCGGTGGCCGCCTATCTGATGGCGTGCCTGGGAGGGGCTCTGGGGCTGCGCTGCATCGTGCGCACGCTGCTCAGCACACAGTCGTGGAAGGCGGGTTGGCTGGCGCTCGGCGCCGCCGCCATCGGCTGCGGCATCTGGACGATGCACTTCATCGCGATGATCGGATTCCAGGTCGTGGAGACCCGGATCCGCTACGACGTGGGGCTCACGGTGCTCAGCCTCGCCGTCGCCATCGTGGTCGTCGGCATCGGCGTGTTCATCGTCGGTTACCGCGGCGCGAGCCCACTGAACCTGTCCTTCGCGGGCGTGGTCACGGGGCTCGGCGTGGCGGCCATGCACTACCTGGGCATGGCGGCGATGCACCTCAACGGCACGGTCCGCTACGACACGACGGTCGTGGCGCTCTCCGTGCTGATCGCGATCGTCGCCGCGACCGCCGCGCTGTGGGCTGCGGTGACGATCCGGGGCTTCCTGACGAGCCTCGGGGCGAGCCTGGTCATGGGCGTCGCCGTGTCCGGGATGCACTACACGGGTATGGCCGCGGTCAGCGTCCATGTGCACGGCCGGGTCGGCGGGACGTGGGCGGGCGACACCCCGACCTCGTTGCTGCTGCCCATGCTGATCGGACCGGTGATCTTCCTGGTGCTGGCCGGTGTGGTCGTCATGTTCGACCCACTGCTCGTGCTGGGCGACGGCGACTGGAACAGGAAGACCGAACCGGCACCGGCCGTCCCGGCCCAGCCCGACTCGGTCTTCGAGAGCCGTTCGATCACCGCCCGCGCACCGCAGGATCCGCACTGGGTGGCACGGCAGAGCCCGCAGCGATAGGAGGCCGGGCCGGGAGGCACGTCCCCCCTCTCGGCCCGACCTAGATCGTTGTTACGGTGCACCGGTGTCTGAATCCTCACGCGATACCGCCGAAGGCGCCGGCTGGGGCGCGTCCCAACTCGGCCAGTACAAGGGGCTGATGCCGGCCGAGGTCGAGAAGATCTCGTGGCTGAACCCGCAGCTCCTGTGGGCCGCCCGCAACGGCGTGGTGGCCTCCTGGTTCGGCGACCCCACGGGCCGTACCCGAAGCCGGTGGGTGGCCCAGCGCGCGGCGGCGGGCGCACCGGCCGACAAGGTGATCCGGCGCGCCGACCCGGAGCGGTTCTCGTTCATGGTGATCGGCGACACCGGCGAGGGCGACGACCCTCAATACGCCGTGGTGCCGGGCTTTCTGAAGGTGAGTCAGGACACCCGGTTCGCGGTTCTCGCCAGTGACGTCATCTACCCGGTGGGCAGCGCGGACGACTACGGCACGAAGTTCTTCCGTCCCTACCAGGACTATCCGGCGCCGATCTACGCGATACCCGGCAACCACGACTGGTACGAGGACCTCGGCGGTTTCATGCGCGTCTTCTGCGACGACGCCCCGCCCCTGGACCCAGAACCCGCCCCACGCCCCCTCACGAAGTCCTGGCTGCGCTCTCTCCTGTGGCATCGCCCGAACCCCGCGGACGGTCAACGCCTCGACCGGGCACGGCAGTTGCGCTCCGCCGCGGCCCAACGGGCCGTGCAGCCGGGCCCGTACTGGGCCGTGGACGCCGGCCCGCTGCGGATCATCGGCATCGACACGGGCCTGCTCGGCACCCTCGACGCCGAGCAGGGCGCCTGGCTGCGCGAGGTCTCCCGCGGCCCCCGCCCCAAGATCCTGATCACCGGCTCACCGCTGTACGTGGACGGCGAGCACCACCCCTGCCCGATCGACGGCGGCGGCACCGTCGACGCCATCGTCCGCGACCCGGAGCACCACTTCGTCGCGTCGATAGGCGGCGACATCCACAACTACCAGCGCTATCCGGTGCAGGTGGACGGGCGCACCCTCCAGTACGTCGTCTCGGGCGGCGGCGGGGCGTTCATGCACGCCACCCACACCATCCCGCGCGTCTCCGTCGCGGACGTCCACGAGAAGGACTTCCGCTGCTACCCGCTGCGCGGCGACTCGCTGGCCTTCTACAGCCGCCTCTACGGCCGCCGTCTGCACCTGCGCCGCTTCTTCACCCTCACCGAGGCGGAGGCCACGGCGGTCATCGCCGAACGCCTCGGTATTCCCCCGACCCGTACCCCTGGGCAACCGGCCCGCGTCACCTGGCGCACCCGCCTGGTCGCCGGTCTCCTCGGCGCGGGCGGCCGACCGGACCGCACCTCGCGCTTCCGCCTCCCGGTCCGCAAGATCTACACACAGCTGTTCTCGCCCGGCTCGGCGACGTACAGCCCGCCGTTCTTCAAGTGCTTCCTGCGCCTGGACGTCACCCCGGAGGCGGTGCGGCTGCGCTGCTACGCGGCCACCGGGAACCTCGCCCAGGAGCTCGACCCGCCGGTCGAGGACGAGGTGATCATCCCCCTGACCGCCGGCCTGACCTGAGACGGGAACAGGGCGGGCGGCGGCCGGGTTGGCACAGCCGTACTACTTGATCGCTCAAGCACCCTCGGAGGAGCCCGTGCCGTCCACCCCCCGCCCCCTGCGCAAGCTGGGCTTTCTGACCATCGGCCTGTTCGACGAGGCGGATCCGCGGCGCGGCCACGAGTCCACGCTGGAGATCATCGAGCTGGGCGAGCGGCTCGGGTTCGACAGCGCGTGGCTGCGGCACCGGCATCTCCAGTACGGCATCTCGTCCCCGGTGGCGGTCCTCGCGGCCGCCTCGCAGCGCACCAGCCGGATCGAGTTCGGCACGGCGGTCACCCCGCTGGGCTGGGAGAACCCGCTGCGCCTCGCCGAGGACCTGGCGACCGTGGACGTGCTGAGCGGCGGGCGCCTGAACCCGGGGGTGAGCGTGGGCCCGCCGATGCACTTCGACGAAGTCAAGGGGGCGCTGTACCCGGACACCGCAGAGGCCGAGGACTTCTCCTACGAGCGGGTGCGGCGGCTGCTGGACCTGGTGCGGGGCGAGACGGCCTCCGACTTCAGCGGGGTACAGGGCTTCGAGGTGTTCTCCCATCGCGTGCAGCCGCACTCCCCCGGTCTGGGCCGGCGGATGTGGTACGGCGGCGGCAGCCTGAGTTCGGCGCGCTGGGCCGGTGAGCACGGCATGAACTTCCTGACCAGCAGTGTCGTCAAGGCGGAGAGCCCAGAGGGGCCGTACGACTTCGCCGAGATCCAGCTGTCGCACATCCGCGCCTTCCGCGCCGCCCATCCGGACGGGGAGCAGGCCCGGGTCTCCCAGGGCCTGGTCGTCATCCCGACCGACTCCGCCTCCGCCTCCGCCGACCAGCGGGCGCGGTACGAGGAGTACGCGGCCAAGCGCACCCCTCGTACGGCCGCCCCGCAGGGTCCGGCGCGGATGATGTTCGCGCCGGACATCGTCGGGACGTCCGACGAGATCGCCGAGCGGCTGCACGCGCACGCCGCGTTCCGCGAGGTGGACGAGGTGGCGTTCGCGCTGCCGTTCACCTTCGGGCACGAGGACTACGTGCAGATCCTCACCGACATGGCGACGAAGCTGGGTCCGGCGCTGGGCTGGAAGCCGAGCGTCTAGGCGCGGGTCACCAGCGGCCGGGTTCCGTCCCGACGATCGGCTCGGACGGCTTGCCGTCCAGCCCGACCGGGACGTCCCCGGCCAGCATCACCCGGTGCATGGTCCGCGGGAAGCCGAGGTGGGCGTTGTCGCTGGGGGCCAGGTGGATGGTGGCCCGGTTGTCCCAGAAGGCCACGCTGCCGGGCTCCCAGCGGAAGCGGACCGTGTACTCGGGCCGTACCGCCTGGTCGAGGAGCATGTCCAGGATCGCCCGGCTCTCGGCGCGGGAGAGGCCGTCGATCTGCTCGACGTAGTAGCCGTTGACGTAGAGGATCCGCTCCCCCGTCTCGGGGTGGACCCGCACCAGCGGGTGCAGCGAGGCGACCTGGTGGTCCAGCAGGTGGCGTACGTAGGCGTCGTCGCCGGGGCGGGGCTGGTAGCCGACGCCGAGCCGGTGCTCCACCCGCAGCCCGTCGACGAACTCCCTTACGGGGCTTGAGAGTCCGGCGTAGGCGGCGGCGAGATTCGACCAGGTCGTGTCGCCGCCGTACGGCGGGACGGTCTCCGCGCGCAGGATCGTCGCGGCCGGCGGGTCGACGCGGGCGCCGTGGTCGCAGTGCCAGCCGCGCAGCAATGTGTGCCGGCGGCGCTGGAGCCACTCCTCGTGCTCCATGCCGAACTTCCCGCCCAGCTCCAGCCGGTCGGCGGTCGTCTCGACCTCCGGGAAGCCGGGCGGCGAGGCGCTGCCGCGCTTGCGCAGGACGACCGGCTCACCGAACCGGCGGGCGAAGGCCACGTGCCCGGTGTGGTCGAGCCTCTGCCCGCGGAAGAACACCACCTTCCAGCGCAGTACGGCGGCCCGGATCGCGGCGACCACCGAGTCGTCGAGGTCACCGGCCAGGTCAACCCCGGTGATCTCGGCACCGATGTGCCCGGCCACCGGGTTCACCTCGATGCCCGCGTCCCGCTCCGCCGTGTCCTTGTCCGTCGTCATGCGTGCTCCGTCGATCGTCGGCAGTACCAGTCCGAAAGTCCGCACCCCGCGGGGCACGTCACCCGTGGTTGACTGCCCAGCGTGGCCGCTTCCTCAACTCCCCAGGACCCCAGTGCCTTCGTACGGCGCCTGCCCACGGGTGAACGGCTGCCCATGCCGGCCGAGTCGGTGGCCGACTGGGAGACCTTCCCCTTCGAGGGCGACGACCTCCGCGTCAAGCCGCTGAGGCCGCCCGTCCTCCCCGAGCCCGCCCGCGCCGGCGAGCACGGACCCGAGGAGTGCCGCACCTGCAACAGGCCACTGTCAGAGGCACTTTGGGCGGACGACCACTGGCGCCTGGACCCGGTCGGCACCGAGTCCAGGCTCCCCGCGGTCGTCCTGCTGCAACCCCGCGGCCACTACGACCTCTCCGGCCTCCCCGCCGAGCGCACGGCCGAACTGGGCCCCCTGCTCCAGCGCGCGGAGCGGGCCGTGCTCGGCCTCGACGGGATCGCCCGCGTCCATGTGAACCGCTGGGGCGACGGCTCCGCCCACCTGCACTTCTGGCTGCTGGCCCGCCCGGCGGGGCTGATGCAGCTGCGCGGCACGTTCCTGGCGGTGTGGGAGGAACTCCTGCCGCCGCTCCCCGACGCGGAACGGCGGCACAACCACCGTCTGATCGCCGCCGCGCTGGCCGCGGAGGGCGGCACGGCCTACGCCCTCAGACCGTGAACTCCCTGATCACCACGTTCTCGAACAGCGCCGTTCCCTCGATCGAGAACAGCGCGATCCCGGTGTCGATCAGGTAGGGGAACGCCGCCGACGAGTGCACGTAGCGGCCGTCGTCGACGAACATCTCGACCGACGTCCGATCGACGAGGATCCGCAGCTTCACGCGGTTCCCCGAGAACGGGCTGTGGCTCTCCTGCCAGCGCGCCGTGGGGTCCGGGTTCACCGTGCCTCGGCGGTTGAGGAAGGCGTAGTCGTTGTAGATCCCGGCGTCGATGTGCCGGCCCCCGTCCGGGGAGCGGCGCACCTGCACGCCCGCGCCCAGGAGTTGGCTCCAGCTGATCTCACAGCTCAGCTCGTAGGCGACGCCCTTGTAGTCGAGGACACGCGTGCCGGTGACCGACAGGTCTCCGAGGTCGACCGCGCGGGAGACGTGGGCGTCCAGGGCGGCCACCGGCTGCGAGGCGAGGTAGTACGCGCCGGAGGAGGTCCGCTTCAGCGTCACCTCGCGGACGATCGAGTCGGTGCCGTTGAAGCCGTCGCAGTCGATCGTGGGCGTCGTCCCGGAGTAGTCCCAGTTGTTCAGCCACCCGATCGCGTACCGCGCGCTCGCGTCGAGGGTGCCGCCCGCGTCCCGCTTCTCGAAGGTGACGGCCCCATACCAGTCCCAGCCGTGGTCGAGCCACTGCGGATCGGCGGAGTCGGCCGTGAAGGCCGTACCGTCGAAGGAGCCCGTCCAGTAGGCGTACGTGTTCGGCAGCCCCGAGCCCTTGCCGTTCGCGCTCACCCCCAGCACCCACTTCGCGGTGCCGTCCGCGGCCACGATCCGGAACAGGTCGGGGCACTCCAGCACCCCGATCCCGCCCTTGACGAAGCCGCCGACGTACGTCCACGCCTTCAGGTCCGTCGAGTGGTAGAAGCCGACCTTGTCGTTCTCGGCCAGCGCCATCACCCACCGGCCCCGCTCCTCGTCCCGGATCACCTTGGGGTCCCGGAAGTCGCGCACGCCGGGGTTCGCCAGCACCGGGGCAGTGCCGTAGTTGGTGAAGGTACGGCCCCGGTCCGTGGAGTAGTACAGGTACTGCGCCTGGGCGGTGTCCCCGTCGCCCGGTGACATCGTGGCGAGGACGACCACCGCGCCCGCGCCGAAGCCCGCCGTGTTGCCGGTGTCGACCACCGCCGAACCCGACCAGACGTCTCCGTTCGCCGTCGTGTTCTTGGGTACGGCGACTCCCCGGTCCGTGAAGGAGACCAGGTCGGAGCTGGTGGCGAGGCGCCAGGCGGTGCCGACGACACCGGTCGTGTAGTCGGCGTTGTAGAGGTAGTAGTAGTGGTACTCGCCGTCGATCCAGACCGGCCGCTGGGGGTCGTTCTTCCACTGGTCGGGGACCGTGAAGTGGTATCCGGCGCGGTAACTCGCGCAGGTGGCGGCCACTGCGGGCTTGGCCTCGGCCGGCCCCGCGGGCAGTAACACGGCCGCCGTCCCAGCGGCCGACCCGGCGAACAGCGCTCTCCTGGAGATCCCACCCATCACACATCGTTCCTCTCGTCGAAACGGCGGCTCATGTGTCTCTTGTGGACCAGGACTGTGGGACCTAACTCGTTAAAGGTCAAGTGGTTACGGGCCTTGACACCCCCGCACCCCGCTTCCCATCATCTGGGGCATCAGACTCTGGCTAACACGAGTTAGGCCCTGTTGGATGACCGACTCGCACTTCACCCGCCGCACCTTGATGCGGTACGGCGCCTATGGCGCGGGCGCCGCCGCGCTCGCCGGTACCGCCGCCAGTTGGGACCGGCTCACCGGAGCCGACATCCCCGGTCGCGACGACGGTTCGCTCGTCGTCGCCACCCTCGGCCCCGCCTACGGTCCCGAGGCGATCCGTACCCTCACCGAGGGCTTCAAGAAGGTCCATCCCGACATCAAGGTGCGGATCAACGCGGTGCAGGCCGTGGACTGGTCGGACTTCTTCGCGAAGATCCTCACCCAGATCGCCGCGGGCACCGCGCCCGACCTCGTCTATGTCGCAACCGAAGGCGTCCAGTTGTTCGCCCAGCGCCTCGGGGTCGCGCTCGACAAGTGGGTGAAGCGGGACGCGGCCGAGCTGCGCGAGTACTTCGCCGACGTCCACCCGTCCCTGGTGGAGTCGATGATGTACGAGGGGAGCCTCTACCAGCTGCCGGTCGAGTTCAACGCGGCCGACATGTACCTCAACAGCCAGGTGTTGAAGCGGGCGGGCGCGGACTTCCCGGCCGCCGACTGGACCCGCGACGACTTCACCGCCCTGCTGCGGGACATGAAGAGGTCCAGCGGGTCGCAGTTCACCCCGTACTTCTGGACGAACCGGCTGTGGGGCGGGGTGGTCCCCTGGCTCTTCGCCAACGGCACCAACCTGCTCACCGAGTCCAAGGCCCCGGGCGGCGCCTGGCTGTGGGACTCCTTCTACCCGGCCGACCGACGGGCGGGCCGCGGGGGCGGGTTCAGGTGGACGACCCCGCAGGCGACCGACGCGCACGTCGAGGAGGCGTACGACTATCTCGCCTCCCTCATCCAGGAGGACCTGTGCACCCGCCCCGAGGGCGGCAACGGCCAGAACCTCATCGGCGTGTTCTCCACCGGCCGGGTCGGCGTGACCCCGGCGGGCGGCTTCTGGGCGGGCGGGCTACAGCAGGCGGGCATGAAGGACGGCAGCTTCGACGTGCAGTACTTCCCCCGCTGGCGCACCCAGCGCATGCAGTACGGCGCCGCCGGTTACGCGCTGCTGCGCACGTCCAAGAAACAGGAAGAGGCCTGGGAGTTCATCAAGTACGCGGCGCGCAGGGACACCCTGATGCGGCTCTTCGAGACCAACCAGACCACCCCGGCCCGCCGTTCGATGCTCACGGCCGACCGCTACCGCGCGTCCGGCCCGCGCCACTGGCAGGTCTTCTACGACACCCTCGACAGGTTCCCCGACACCGGGCCGATCCCGGCGCCGCCGCAGGTCGCCGAGGTCGAGCAGGTGCTGCTCAAGCACACCGGGACCGCGCTGGCCTCCCGGCGCTCGGTGGGGCCCGCGCTGCGCAGGATGCAGAGCGATCTGGAGAAGGCCATGGAGCGTGAGGTATGACGCAGACATCCGTACGGCCGAGGGCAGTTGCTCCGGTCACGGTCCCCGTGAAGCCGTCCGCCCGGGAGCGCGGCACCCGGCTGCTGGCCGCCCTCTTCCTGGCACCGACGATCGTCGGCATCGTCGTGTTCACGGTCGTCCCGATCGTCGGCTCGCTCGTCCTGAGCCTCTTCCACTGGAACGTGATCGACTCCCCGAGCTATGCCGGGATCGCCAACTACCGTGAGATGTTCGGCGATTCGACGGTCCTGGTGTCCTTCCGCAACACGCTGGTGTTCATGGTGTTCGCGGTCGCGCTCCAGCTGCTGATCGCACTCGTCCTGGCGATCGTGGTGAACGGGCGGATGCCCGGCTGGCTGCGCTCGCTGTTCCGGTCGGCGTTCTTCTTCCCGCTGGTGCTCTCGGCGGCGTCGATCTCGGTGGTGATGAAGTACCTGTTCAACCAGGACTTCGGGGTCGTCAACTGGCTCATCGGGCTGGTCGGGATCGCCCCGGTGCCGTGGCTGACCTCGGAGAACTCGGCGATGGCGACGATCGTCATCGTCTACGTGTGGCAGCAGTTCGGCTTCTCGTTCCTGCTGTTCGTCGGCGGGCTCAACAACATCCCGAAGGAGATCCACGAGGCCGCCTCCCTCGACGGGGCGACCGGGCTGCGCAAGCACCTGCACGTCACGCTCCCGCTGCTCTCGCCGACCCTGCTCGTCGCGACCGTCGTCGGGGTCATCAACGCGCTCCAGGTCTTCGAGCAACCGTACGTCCTGACCGACGGCGGGCCCGGCGACTCCACCCGCACCGTCGTGATGGTCATCTACGAGACCGCCTTCGAGCAGCTGCGCTTCGGCGAGGCGTCCGCGGTGGGCGTGCTGCTGTTCCTGCTGATCATGGCGGTCACCGCCGTCCAGTTCCGGCTCAGCCGGCGTTTCGTCCACTACGAGTGAGCCGGGTGAACCTCCCATGAGCCAAGCCACGTTGACACTGAACCGCGCGCGCCACTCCCTCGCGCCCTGGGGGCGGATCGCCGGGCTGGCCCTGTGCGCCCTGCTGACCCTCGGTCCGGTGATCTGGACTGTCTCCACCTCGCTGCGCACCCCGGCCGAGTCCTTCGACCTGCCGCCGAAGATCATCCCGACGAGCCCGACCGTGGACGCCTACCGCGGGGTGTTCGACCAGATCGACGTGTGGCTGCTGGCGTGGAACTCCGCGCTGGTGACGGCGCTGATCGCGGTAGGGCAGATGATCACGGCGGGGCTTGCCGGCTACGCCTTCGCGCGCCTCGAATTCCGTTTCAAGAAGCCGCTGTTCGGGCTGGTCCTGGCCACCATGATGGTGCCGCTCCAGGTCACGATCGTGCCGGTGTTCCTGGTCCTGAAGTCGATGGGCCTGACCGACACCCTGCTCGGCCTGATCATCCCCGCGTTCCCGACCGCCTTCGGCACCTTCCTGATGCGCCAGTATTTCCTGGGCATGCCGAAGGATCTCGGCGAGGCGGCCATGCTGGACGGCGCGGGCCCCTGGCGGACCTTTCGCTCGGTCTACGCCCCGCTGGCCACGCCGGGCCTCGCGATCGTCGGGGTCCTGGCCTTCAACTACCACTGGAACGAGTTCTTCCGGCCTCTGATCCTGGAGACCTCCGGCCAGAACTACACGCTCCCCCTCGGCCTGGTCTCCCTCCAGGGCAACCTCGGCACCGGCTCCATCTCGGTGGTCCTCGCCGGTGTCGTCCTGTCCATGCTCCCTGCCGTCGCCGTCTTCCTCGTCGGCCAGCGCCCTCTGCGCGAGGGCATCACCTCCGCAGGAGTCAACCGTTGAGCAACGACCCCAACGCGCCCCGTTTCCGGGTCCGTCCACCGGCGAACTGGGTCAACGACCCCAACGGGCCGTTCCGTTGGCGGGGCCGCCACCACCTCTTCTACCAGCACAACCCGGACGCTCCCGTCCACGCGAACGTCCACTGGGGCCATGCCTCCAGCCCCGACCTGGCCCACTGGGACCACCATCCCGTCGCCCTCACCCCCACCCCCGGCGGCCCCGACGAGGCGGGCTGCTGGTCGGGCTGCGTGGTCGACGACGACGGCGTGCCGACCGCGGTGTACTCCGGAGTCGACCGGGCCCACACCGGCCTGAGTTCGATCTGCCTGGCCGTGGCCGAGGACGACGACCTCCTGGAGTGGAAGCCGGTCCCGGAACCGGTGGTCTCCGGCCCACCGCCCGGCCTGGACGTGACGATGTTCCGCGACCCGTTCGTCTTCCGCTTCGGCGGACGGCGCTGGGCGCTCGTGGGAGCCGGACACGCGGACGGCACACCGTCCGTCCTCGTCTACGACTGCGAGGACCTCTACGACTGGCGGTTCGCCGGAATCTTCCTGGACGGCCACGACCCGGTGACGGCCGAGGCGTTCGGCACCGGGGCGACGGGCTGGGAGTGCCCGCAGCTGGGTGAGACGGCGAGCGGTGAGTGGATCCTGGCGGTGGCCCTGTGGGACGGCGACCCGCAGGGCACCGCGTATGTCACCGGCAGGCCGGTCCAACTCCCGGGCGGCACACTGACGTTCGCCACCCGTCACGCCGACCGTCTCGACCTGGGCCGGGACTTCTACGCCCCGTCCATCCTCCAGGAGACGGACCGGGTCCTGCTGTGGGGCTGGTCGTGGGAGGCCCGCTCGCAGGAGGAGGTGGACCGGGCGGGCTGGGCCGGAGTCCTGACGGCACCGCGCGTGCTGGACGTGCACGAGGACGGCTCGCTACGGGTCGTACCCGCGCCGGAGCTCCAACTGCTGCGGAACGGCGAGCCATTGATCCCCGGCCCGCTCCCGTCGTCGTACGACCTGACGGTCACCGCCCGCTCCCCCGCCACCGTGAGCCTGCTGCGGAGCGCCTCGGGCGCCGAACTCACGGTGTCCCTGGACCCGGCGGCGGGGACGGTCACCCTGGACCGCTGCGGCTGGCCCAGGTCCCGCGCCGACGGTTCCGCGCCCCTCGTGCTGCGGGCGACCGGAGACACGGTGCGGATCCTGGTCGACGGCTCCCTGCTCGAACTCTTCGCCGGGGAACGGGCGATGGTGACCGAGCGGGTGTACCGGCGGCCGGACGACACCGCCGAACTGGCCGTGACGGGCGAGGCGGTGCAGGTGACGGGCCGGGCCCTGGGATGAGCTCCGACGGGCCGGTCCCTGGGGTGAACTCCCCAGCCGCCGGGAACGCCCCCGGCCGGTGAGGCGGCCTCACCCCACGGGCGCCGGTCCCACCGACCCCCGGCCGACCACCGGACAGCCGACGCGGCGCACGGTCGCCGGTGGGGTACGGCCCGTGTCGATGGCGTCCAGGAGGAGGCGGGTCGCCGTCTCCCCCATCGCCCGGTGCGGCAGGGCGACCGTGGTGAGGGGCGGGGTGAGGAAGGCCGCCATGTGCTCCTGGTCGTCGTAGCCCACGACGGACAGGTCGGCCGGGACGGCGATCCGGAGGCGGGTCGCGGCGTGCAGGGCGCCCGCCGCGACCCGGTCGTTGTAACAGAACACCCCGGTGGGGCGCCGGTCGGCGGGGACGCCGTCCAGGACCCGCATCGCGCCCTCGAAGCCGCTGGAGATCTCGCCCCCGGTGCGCACGACCCACTCCTTCGGCACGGTGATCCCCTCGGCGCGCAACGCGTCCCGGAAGCCGCGCAGCCGTTCCACCGAGGCGATGTCGTCCTGGCCCCCGACCAGCGCGATCCGGCGGTGCCCCTGGTCGAGGAGGAGCCTGGCCGCCGTACGGCCGCCCGCGCGCTCCGCGGGAATCACCGCCGGCAGGGAGTCGTCCTCGGGGAGGCAGTTGGCGAGGACGGAGTGGGTGCGGTGCAGGCCCTCCGGGACGCGGACCCGTCGTAGCGACATGGCGGCGTAGATGATGCCGTCCACCCGCCGGTCCAGGAGCTCGGCGACGGCCGCGTCCTCCTTGGCGCGGTCGCCGCCGGAGTCGACGGTGACGACGAGGTGGTCGCTGTCCCAGGCGGTCTCCATCGCGCCGCGCAGCAGCCGGCCCGCGAAGGGCGAGGAGGCGATCTCGTCGGTGACCAGGCCGATCACGGCCGTACGGCGGCGGCGCAGACCGCGGGCGACGGGATCGGGCCGGTAGCCCAGCTCGGTGGCCGCCCGGCGGATGCGTTCCTGGGTGGCGGGTGAGAGGTTGCCCTCGGCGCGGCCGTTGAAGACGAAGGAGACCGCGGTGTGGGACACCCCGGCGAGCCGGGCGACATCCCGTGACGTGGGGCGTCCGGGGCCCGCGGGCCGCTTCTCCTCGGTGCCGTCCATGCCGTGCGCTGCCCCTCCGGTTGATCAGCACTCACCCTATCCGTGAGGCTGGGAGGACGACACAGTCAAGGGAAGGTCCGCACGTGATCAGCATCCCGACGTACACGCTCAACGACGGCACGACGATCCCCGCGCTCGGTCTGGGCACCTGGCCGATGGACGACGCGGAGGCCGAGCGGGCGGTCGCCACCGCCCTGGAGGCCGGTTACCGGCTGGTCGACACGGCCACGAACTACCGCAACGAGACCGGCGTCGGCCTCGGTGTGACCCGCGCCGGCGTCCCTCGCGAGGAGGTCGTCGTGGCCACGAAGCTCCCCGGGCGTCATCACGGCTACGAGGAGACGCTGGCCTCCTTCGAGGAGTCCCGGGCGCGGCTGGGCCTGGAGTACGTGGACCTGTATCTGATCCACTGGCCGCTGCCCCGGGTCGACAAGTACGTGGACTCGTGGAAGGCCATGATCAGGCTCCGCGAGGACGGTCTGGTGAAGTCGATCGGCGTCTCCAACTTCACGGTGGCGCACATCGAGCGGCTGGAGAAGGAGACCGGGGTCCTGCCCTCGGTCAACCAGATCGAGCTGCACCCCTTCTTCCCGCAGGACGAGCTGCGCGCCTACCACGCCGAGAAGGGCATCGTGACGGAGAGCTGGAGCCCGCTGGGGCGGGGCTCGGACCTGCTGGAGGATCCGGCGATCGCGCGCATCGCCGAGGCCCACGGGGTCACCCCCGGCCAGGTGGTGCTGCGCTGGCACGTCCAGCTGGGCGCGCTGCCGATCCCGAAGTCCGGGGACCCGGAGCGGCAGCGGGCGAACCTCGACGTCTTCGCTTTCGAGCTGGACGCGGATCAGCTCGCGGCGGTCTCGGACCGCGCGCACCGGCGCCTCGGTGGTGACCCGGACGTGCACGAGGAGTTCTGAGACCGGGCCGGGGTACCCGGGGCCTCGCCGGGACCTCGGCGCCCCGGACCCCGCCGGAAGGAGCCGGACGTGAACGAGCGACTGCGGACCTACCGGGCCAAGCGGGACTTCGGACGGACCCGTGAGCCCGAGGGCCGGAACGGGTCCGGCGGCCCGGCGCCCCGGTTCGTCGTGCAGATCCACGACGCGAGCACGATGCACTTCGACTTCCGCCTCCAGGTCGGCGACGTCCTGAAGTCCTGGTCGGTCCCGAAGGGCCCCTCCGACGTCCCCAAGGACAAGCGGCTCGCGGTGCCCACGGAGGACCATCCGCTGGAGTACGAGGAGTTCGAGGGCGTGATCCCGGCGGACGAGTACGGCGGCGGCACGGTGATCGTGTGGGACCACGGCACGTACGAGCCGCTCAGCCACGACAGGCAGGGCCGCCCCGTCGACTTCGCCGAGTCCCTGGAGCGCGGCCACGCCACGTTCCGGCTGCACGGCGCCAAGCTGCGCGGTCAGTACGCGCTCACCCGGTTCCGCGAGGACGACTGGCTGCTCGTGAAGACCGCCGAGGGCCGCAAGCGGGGGCACGGCACGCCGAATCCGCGCCGGGCACGGTCGGTGATGAGTGGCCGTACGCTCGCGCAGGTCGCCGCGGAGGGCGAGGGCTGAGGGGGGCGCTCACCTCGCTCGGGGGCCGCCGGTGGCGAGGGCTGGGCCGAGGACGGCCACTCGGTAGGCCGCAGCAACCGGTTGCTGAGCCGGGCCCGGCCCCTCGCCGACACCCTGCGGCGCCGCCTCCGGGTCCCGGCCTCGCTCCCGGACCGTCCCGGCTCCCTCTCCGCTCCCCGTCAGATTCCGTCCTGCACCGGCGTCGGCGGCCGCATCCCCGCGATCGTCTTCCGCAGCCGTCGCCGTGCGTCCTCCGACGCCCCCGCCTCGCGCAGCGCCTCGGCCACCGCGCCCGCCACCGGGGGCACGTCCAGCACCCGGGGCTCGGCCCGCGGGGCTTCCGCCGCGAGGCGCTCGCGGATGTGGTCGTGCAGCATGGTCTGGCCGTGCTGGAGTGTGCCGCCGCCCAGGACGACGGGGGTCGTGGTGCGCAGCAGGCGGAGTCGGCGCAGCAGCGCGGTCACCATGGCGAGGATCTCGTCGCCGAGGCGGATCACGATGCCCCGGGCCACCGGGTCACCGCCCGCCGCCGTCGCGAAGACCAGGGGCGCGAGCCCGTGCAGCGCCTCGACGGCTATCTCACCCCGGCTCACGGCCAGCGCGACGGCCTCCACGGACGCGAGTCCGAAGTGGCCCGGCAGCTCGCGGCGCAGCCCGGTGGCCGGTCCCCGCCCGTCGCCCGCGCGTACGGCGGCCCCCAGCCCGGCACGGGCCACGGCGAGTCCGCCGCCCCAGTCCCCCGTGATCTCGCCGAGCGAGAGGAACCGGGCCGAGCGCCCCTCCGGATGCACCCCGGCCGCGTTGATCCCGGCGCCGGACACCACCGCCACACCCCACCCCTCGGGCGCGCCCGCCTGGAGGACGGCGAGCGTGTCGTTCCGCACGAGCACGTGATCGGCCACCTCCAGTGCGGTCAAGTCGTCGCGCGCCGACCGTTCTTGGGCCCGTCGGTCGACATTGGCGAGGAAGTAGGCCGCTACGGCGACCGGGGGCCCGGCGTCGAGTCCGGCCGTCGCCAGCGCCCGGCACCCCAGGTGGGCGAGCCGTTCGGTGGTGACCCGCATGCCCTCGTGGTGCGGGCGGGTGCCCCGGCCCCGCACCCACGCCAGCAGCTGCCCCTCGGTGTCCGCGAGCACCAGGTCGGTCTTGGAGTTCCCGCCGTCCACCCCCATCACGAGGTCAGGCATCGGCTGCCTCGCGCGCGAAGAACCGGGGCAGGTGGCGGCGGTTGGCCTCCAGGAGCGCGTCCAGCAGCGGCTCGACCCGACCCCATTGCCGTACGAGGGGATGGGCTACGAGGGCTCGTCGGGCCACCGTCCGGTCTCCGCTCAGCGCGGCCTCGACGGTGAGCGTCTCGTACGCGGTGACCGCCTGGACCAGGCCCAGCATCTCCGGCGGCAGGGGCGGCACCGAGCCCGGGTGCGGTCCCTCGGTGTCGACATGCGCCGGCACCTCCACGACGGCCTCGTCCGGGAGGCCAGCCAGCACTCCGTTGTTGCGGACGTTGACGTAGTGGTGTTCCGCGTCGCCGGTGAGCAGGCTGGTGACCAGGGCCGCGGCGGCCTCGCTGTAGTAGGCGCCGCCCCGGCGCTCCAGGAGTTCCGGGAGCCGGTCCAGGGCGGGGTCGCGGTAGAGGGTGAGCAGTTCCCGCTCGATGGCCTGCACCTGCTCGGCCCGGTGTGTGCCGCCGAGTTGGCGGCGGACCTCCTCGTCGGTGTCGTAGAAGTAGTGGAGATAGTAGGAGGGGATGGCGCCCAGGTCGCGCAACAGGCTTGGCGGGGCGCCGACTTCGGCGGCGATCTCGTCGAGGGCGTCCCCTCCCAGTAGTTCGGGCAGGCGGTCCACGCCGTCGACCGTGACCGAGCGGATCCAGGTCAGGTGGTTGAGACCGGCGTGGCCGAGGCGGACGCGGGCGGGCTGGACGCCGAGCCTCTTGGCCAGTTGGCGCTGCGCCTTGATCGCCACGTTGCACAGGCCGACCGCGCGGTGACCGGCGTCTAGGAGGGCGCGGGTGACGATGCCGACGGGGTTGGTGAAGTCGACGATCCAGGCGCCGGACAGGGCGTGTTCGCGTACCTGGTCCGCGGTGTCCAGGACGAGCGGCACCGTGCGCAGCGCCTTGGCGAAGCCGCCCGCGCCGGTGGTCTCCTGGCCGAGCAGGCCGTACGTGTTCGGCAGGGTCTCGTCGACGAGCCGGGCCGCCTGTCCGCCGACCCGCAGCTGGATCAGCACCGCCGCCGATCCGTCCACCGCCCGCCTGAGGTCGGTCGTGGTGGTGAGCCGGCCGGGGAAGCCGTGCCGGGCGAGGATACGGCGGGCCAACGCGCCGACCACGTCCAGGCGTTCGGGGTCGGTGTCGTGCAGGACGAGTTCGTCGACCGGCAGCAGTGCGGCGCGGCGGGCGAAGCCCTCGACCAGTTCGGGTGTGTAGGTACTGCCACCACCGACAACGGTGATCTTCAAGAGTGCTCCTTGGGCAACGGGGAGTGCGGCGGCGGTCGTTCAGCCCTTGACGCCGGTCAGCGCGATGCCCTCGACGAAGACCTTCTGGGCCAGGAAGAACAGCACCAGGACGGGCAGGAGGAACATCAGCGAGGCGGCCATCTGGAGCTCGTAGGCGTTCTGGTGGCCGTTCTTGGCGAGCTGGCTGAGGGCCACGGCGAGCGTCTGGCCGGTGTCGCTGTTGCCGGTGTAGAGCAGCGGGTTGTAGAAGTCGTTCCAGGCGTAGAGGAACGCGAAGAGTCCCACCGCGGCGATGGCGGGCCTCGCCATGGGGACCAACACCCGGCACAGGATGCGCAGTTCGCCCGCGCCGTCCATCCGGGCGGCCTCGGTGATCTCGTCGGGGATCGTGAGGAAGAACTGGCGCAGCAGGAAGATGCTGAAGGCGTCGCCGAAGAAGGATGGGACGATCAGCGGTTTGAGGGTGCCGACCCAGCCGAGGTGCGCGTACATGACGTACATCGGCAGGCTGGTGACCTGGGCCGGGATCATCATGGCGGCGAGGACGACCAGGAAGACGGCCTCCCGGCCCCGCCAGCGCAGCCGGGCCAGCGCGTAGGCGACCGGCACCGACGAGACGACGACGCCGATGGTCGACAGACCCGCGTACAGCATGGTGTTGGCGAGGTCGCGGCCGAACGGCATGGCGGAGAAGACCCTGCGGAAGTTGCCGAACTCCCAGGGCGAGGGCCACAACGAACCGGTGCCGGACTGCTGCTCGGTCATGAACGCGGTGACCACGCAGATCGTCAGCGGCAGCAGGAAGCAGAGGGCGATCGCGACGGCGGGCGCGTGCTCGGCGACGACGTACAACAGACGGCGCCCGAGCGGTCGTTGACGCTTCGTCAGTTCAAGGGTGCTCATCGGCCGCCTCCCGCGTGGTGGACGAAGCGGCCGGAGGCGCGGATGAAGACCACGGTCGCCGCGAAGATGACCAGGAACAGCAGCCAGGCCATGGCCGAGGCGTAACCGGTCTTGAAGTAGGCGAAGCCCTGCCGGTAGAGCTCGGTCGAGTAGAAGAGCAGCGAGTTGGCGGGGTAGCCGATGAGGTCGTTGCTGGAGGAGGTCATGTTCGCGGAGCTGGAGGCCACGAACGCCTCGGTGAAGTACTGGAAGGTGTAGATCATCCCGGTGAGCAGGGCGAAGAAGACCACCGGGGAGATCGCCGGGAGGGTGATGCTGCGGAACTTCTGCCAGCCGTTCGCGCCGTCGAGGTCGGCCGCCTCGTAGAGGTCCCTCGGGACGTCCAGCATGGCGGCCGAGAAGATGACCATCACGTTCCCGCTCGCCCACAGGGCCATCAGGACCAGGCTGGGCTTGGACCAGGCCGGGTCGGAGAACCATCCCGGGCCGCTGATGCCCACGACGTCCAGCACCTTGTTCAGCGGCCCGACCGGATTGAGCAGCACGATGAAGGACAGCGCGGACGCCACGACCGGCACCATCGACGGCAGGAAGAAGAGGGTGCGGTAGACGGCCCTGCCCCGCCGGACGCGGATGATCACCCAGGCGGTGAGCATCGCCCAGGCCGTGCGCAGCGGCACCATGACGACGACCATCCACACGGTGTTGCGCACCGCCACCCAGAAGGTGTCGGACTCGGTGAACAGGGCGCGGTAGTTGTCCAGTCCGACGAAGCGCACCGGCCGGTAGGAGCCGGCCTGGAAGTCGGTCAGCGAGTAGTACAGGGTGGCGGCCACCGGGTAGAGGACGAAGATCCCGAACCCGACGACGAAGGGCGACAGGAAGCCGAGGACGACCCACCACCTCGCCCTGCTCGGCGGGCGCCGGCGGCGGCCCCGGGCCGGGTGCGCCTGCACCCGCCCCGTCCCCTCGCCGACGTCGGCGACGACGGTCGTCATCCCTACCGCCCGCTCTCGGCGTTGAGGGAGTCGATCTTCTTGCCGACGGAGGCCAGCCCGGCGGCGGCGCTCTTCTCCCCGCCCTGCTCGTACTGGAGGAGGTAGGCGCGCCAGGTGTCCATGTCCTCGACGCCCGCCGGGGTGAGGGTCTTGTAGGAGGAGTCGGGGTTCTGGAAGAGGTCGACGAACGGCTTCCAGTGCGGGTCGTCCGCCTTGTCCCAGGCCTTCAGCGCGGCGAAGGTGCTGGGGACGTTGGAGACCGCGTCGGCCAGCTTGTTGAGGAAGGTGGTGTCGGTGGTGAGCTGCTGGAGCGCGAAGAACGCCTCCTGCTTGTGCTTCGACCCGGCCGACAGATAGGCCACGGTGCCCAGGGTGTTGCCCGCGCCGTAGGTGCCGCCTCCAGAACCGCCCAGGACGGGCATCGGGACGACGCCGTAGTCGAGGTCCTTCTTGAAGGAGGCGATCTCGCCGATGTGCCACTCGCCGTCGAACTCCATGGCGGCCGCGCCGGTCAGCAGCGGGTTGCCCGCGTCGTCGGCGTGCGCCTGGTAGCGGCCGACGAACTTCTGGACGTTGTCGGCGCCGTAGTAGTCGATCAAGTCGCGGTCCCAGCCCAGCAGTTGCTGCCACTTGGGGTCGGAGGCGAAGGTCGTCCTGCCGTCCTTGCCGTAGAACGAGCTGCCGCTGGTGACACCGGTGTACAGATAGCGGTTGACGTCGAAGTCGGAGCGCGGGACGAAGCCGAAGGTCTTGACGGAACCGTCGCTGTTCTTGACGGTGAGCTTCTTGGCGTCGGCGGTCAGCTCGGCGAGGGTCTTCGGCGGCTCGGTGATGCCGGCCTCGGCGAACATCTTCTTGTTGTAGTAGAGCGCGAAGGCGTCGGTCAGCAGCGGCAGCGCGCACTGCTGGCTCTGGTAGCGGGTGTAGACGAGGGTCGCGGCCGGGAAGACCTTGGCGGTGTCGACACCGGCCGCGGTGAGGTAGGGGTTCAGGTCGGCGACCGTGCCGTTGTAGCAGAACTTGGCCACGTTGTCGGGCGTGGAGCTGACGAAGACGTCCGGGGGATCGCCCGCGGCGACCGCCTTGGCGTAGGCCGCGTCATCCTTGTTGGGCACGAACTTCACGGTCAGCCACGGGTACTTGGTGTGCAGCTGGTCCAGCGTCGCCTTGAAGGCCGCCACCTCGTTGGGCAGGTGGTTGAAGGTCCACACGGTGACGGTGGTGGGCGCGTGCGAGGCGCCGGGCGTGATGGCGGACGCCGGCCCGGAGCCGCCGGAGCCCGTGGAGGTACAGGCGGCCAGCAGGACGGCGGCGCCCGTGGCGGCCGCGCCTCTGGTGATAAGTTTGAACACTGATCGTCCTCTCTCAAAGATGGCATTCCTGGGTGACGGATCGGTCGTTCGGACCAGGGCGCGGCAACGCCCGAAGTCCTTCTCAAGCGGCGGCGCTGTCCGGCAAGACGGCGTCGCCGTGGTGTTTCCCGACGGGGCTCAGGGCGGGGACAACTGCGCCTCCGCGGTGGTGGCGGCTGTGAAGGCGGCCTCCCGGGCGAGTTCCGCCGCCTTCGTGGTGGTGCCGAGCAGGACCGCGTCCTGTCCGAGGTCGGACACCACCACCGGGGGCCGGAAGTCGCTGAAGTCGGCGAGATGCCGTGCGACCGGTTCGAGCAGCAGATCGCCGTTGGCGCCGATGGCGCCGCCCAGCACGATCAGCGCCGGGTCGATCAAGGGCACCACGCAGGCCACCACGTACGCGAGACTGCGCGCGGTGTCCTCGACGATCTCCACCGCGCCCGGGTGTCCGTCGCGGGCCAGCGCGAAGACGCTCAGCGGGCTGCCGTCGCCGGGCAGTCCCAGCTCCCCTGCGCGGGCGCTGATGTAGCGGGCGCCGAGGTGCTCCTGCACGAGGTCACGGCGCTGCCCGACGGGTGCGGTCATACGGTCGCTCGGCAGATAGCCCGCCTCGCCCGCGACACCGGTCGCCCCGCGCCGGACCCGGCCGTCGACCACCAGGCCGAGTCCGAGGCCCACGCCGAGGCTGAGCAGCACGAAGTCGTCGGTGTCCGTACCCCGCCCGTGGATGCGCTCGGCCAGCGCCGCGAGGTTCACGTCGTTCTCCAGCACCAGCGGCACCGGAAGGGCCCGGCCGAGGGCCTCGCCGAGACCGCGCCCCGCGTCGGGCAGTCCCGCCGCGTAGGACAGGGCGCGGCCGTCCGCCCCGACGACGGCGGGCAGTCCCATGACGACCTGGGTGATCTCTGACAGGGCGAGACCGGCCTGGCCCGCCAGGTCGGCGCAGATCGCGCGGATCTGCGCGACGAGCGCGTCCCGCCCCTGGGCACCCCCGTGCGCGACC
>NZ_JBEYVC010000071.1:0-49156 GCF_040643855.1 Streptomyces sp. NPDC047072
GCATTCGAGTAGCCACTCACGCTCGCCGAGGGCGGGTGGAGGAAGCTCTGCGAGAGGCCGGAACATGGTTGGGCTCCTGGAGGACCGCGATGTTGACCGTCTCGCCGATCTCCTCGGCGAGACGCTCGCAGACCGGGCGGCCCTGCTGGGTGATGTCGATCCGCCCGGTGACCGCACCGGCCAGGCGCACGATGCCGAAGCCGAGCCGGTACTTGCCCCGCTCCCCGGCCTGCTCCACCAGACCGCGCGCCTCCAGCGCGCCGAGCAGGCGGAACGCCGTCGACTTGTGAACATCGATCTCCGCCGCGACCTCACTGACGCCCGCCTCGCCACGCTGAGCGAGGATCTCCAGGACACTGATGGCACGGTCGACCGACTGCACTCCGCCGGCCTGCGAATGGGACGTCTCGTTGTCCGGACTGTAGTTGCTCACAGTGAAACTATACGCGTAGTACGGTACAAGCTGTTTACCTTTACGACCCTGACCAGCACTTTTCTGGTGATACGTGCTGGTTGGAGGTCCGGAAGGCGCACAGCTTCTACCTGGGAGTTCTCAGAAGTTCCCGCGAAAATGTGCACTGGCGCTGGGTGCTGTGTGGGCGGGGTGGTGGGCCCGATGAGAACGGCCGCACCTGCAAACACAGATGCAAACCAGAGGGAGTTCGCGCGCCAGGGCGGAGCGGACGCGGTTAGCGCCTCCTTGTGGCCGCTGTCGGTGGACGGGCTGTTGCTCCTGGCGACGGTCGGACTCCTCAAGTCGTCGGGACGAGGGTCGCGCCGAACTCGTGGTGTGGTCTGGTCGGCCTTTCTGCTGGGGATCGCCGTCTCACTGGCTGCGAACGTCGCGGCGGCACCGGTACTGGCGTTGCTGCCGAGGCGTACCTGAGGGACGGGGAGGACAACTTCCACGAGTTTGGCGACGCACTCTTTGAAAGGGCCCGGACGCTCGGGGCTGCCAGGTCGAGGGAGCTCGCGGCACAGGTCAGAGGGATCATCGGTAAAGGAGGGAGTTCATCTGGGTGGACAGGACTGAGTGACACCGACACGCCTGAGCGTTGCAGGGGATTGACGTCAACCGAAACAGAACGAGATGTACCTCGTCGTCGTTCCAACCTTGAGTTCCTGATAGGTCGCGATTCGGTCAAAATATCAAGATGCCTCTCGGGAGACGAGTTCGTGGCGGGAGGTCTTGGGATCCGTTCAACATCTCATTACCCGCACCTGCCCCCGCGAGACAGCCGTTGCAGCAGGTCCCTGCTGGCCGTGGCCATTGATGCGGGCACGCCGAGGTCACCGAGCATGTCGGCGGCCGCCTGCATCTCGCTGGTCCGGCGCACGGCGTGCCGGTGGCTGCCCTCGACGAGTCTGTTCAGGGTGGCGGCGTTCGCGCTGGTCAACTCCTCGGCGATGATCTCCCGCAGCCACTCCTCGCAGCCCGCGGCCCGGGCCGCGTCGAGCGCCTCGACGACGGCCGCCGCCAGGCCCTTGTAGAACACGCTGCGCAACAGCTTGCGTTCGGCGGCCAGACCGGCCGGTCCGTCGAGCACGTCCACCTTGACATCCACGTTCGTGCGAAGGGCGTGGAGCGTCTCGGCGAAGCGCCGTGCCCCCGACCCGGAGACGAGCATCGGCGTTCGCAGCCCCCTGCCGGGCACGGTAGCCATCAGGGACACGTCGGCGAAGGCGAGACCGGCGTCACCGGCGGTCTCGGCGAGATGCCGCTTCAGTGCGGGAGAGGCGGTGTTGAGGTCGGCCCAGAGGCAGTTGGACGACGTGCCGGCCAGGCCCGCCCGGAGGGCGTCCGCGGCGTCCGAGGCGCTGTTGACGCTGAGGACGAGATGGCTGCCCTCGGCGGCCTCCGCCTCGCTGCCGGTGTCCTCCACGCCCGGGGGAGCCGTGACCCTGGGGTCGTAGCCGCGCACGCGCACACCTGCGGTGACGAGGTCGTCCGCGATGGCGCCGCCCGCCTCTCCGAGGCCGAGTACCGCGACGCACAGATCCTGGACGCTGGTGAAACTCATGAGCACTCCGCAGAATTGGCGACAATATCGTTGCCAGTCTGCCCTCTGAGTGAGGGAGGCGTGGAGAGGAGGTCACGTGCCGGCTGCGCGCAAAATCCCGTCCGGGCCCGACCAGGTGGTCGAGGCGATCCGTAGAGCCATCGTGAGTGGGGACTACGTCCCGGACCAACGGCTTGTGGAGAGCGATCTGTCGGAGCGGTTCGCGGTCAGTCGCGGCGCCGTGCGCTCCGCGCTGCTCCAGTTGGGCAACGAAGGCCTGGTGGAGCGCATTCCGAACCGGGGTGCCCGGGTGCGGGCCGTCTCGCTGGCCGAGGCGATCGAGATCACCGAGGTCCGGATGGTGGTCGAGGGGCTGTGTGCGGCCAAGGCCGCAGGGCGGGTGACCGAGGCGGAGACGGCCGAACTGCGGGAGATCCGTGAGCAGATGGTCGCCGCGGTCGACGCGGGTGCGGTGATGACCTACTCGGAGTTGAACAACCGGCTGCACCGTCGTGTGATGGAGATGAGCGGGCAAGGTACCGCCGGGGGCGTGATCGAGCGGCTGCGGGGGCAGGCGGTTCGGCATCAGTTCCGGCTCGCGATGCAGCCGGGGCGGCCGGCTGTCTCCCTGCCGGAGCATCTGGCGATCATCGACGGCATCTGCAATCGCGATGCCGCGGCCGCGGAGAGGGCGGCGCGGCACCACGTCGGGAGCGTGATCGACGCTCTGCGCGGTACGGGCAACTCGCCTTCCTTTCCTGTGCGCTAGGTGGGACGAGCCTCCGGTATCACTTTCTGCGCGGACCATTGACGCCTCGTGGTTGATTGTCAACAATCTGGCTCACCAGATTGGCGACAGGAGCCGCATATGGCTGACCGCTCACCCACGCATCCGACGCCTTCGGTCCGGGCCCGCGCGCTCGTCGCGGGGGCCTATGACATCCACGTGCACATCGCGCCCGACCTGATGAAGCGACGGGTCGACGATCTGACTCTGGCAACCCGCTTCGCCGAGGTGGGCCTTGACGGGTTCGTCCTCAAGTCGCACTACGTCCCGACGGCGGAACGGGCCGAGGTGGTCCGCACTGCCGTGCCCGGTTTCGGCGCGGTCGGGGCGATCACCCTGAACGGTTCCGTGGGCGGCATGAACCCGGTCGCCGTGGAGATCGCCGGCCGCGGCGGGGCCCAGTTCGTCTGGCTGCCGACCGTGGACAGCGCCAACGAACGGGCCTGTACGGAGAGCAGCCCCGAGGGTGCCACCCCGCCCATGTGGGTCCAGCTCCAGAACGAACTGCGGGCCGCGGGCATGACGGCGGACCCGGTGGACGTGGTCGGCCCGGACGGCACCGTGCTCGACAGCACCCGGCAGGTGCTCAGGGTCATTGCCGCGCATGACATGACCCTTGCCACCGGCCATCTCCACGCCGACGAGATCGCCGTCGTGGTGAACGCCGCGGCCGAGGAGGGGGTGCGCAGGATCGTGGTCACGCATCCGGAGTTCACTTCCCAGCGGGTGGGCGTCCAGCGGCAGCGTGAACTCGCCGCCCAGGGCGCCCTGTTGGAACGCTGCTTCACCACGCCGTACACCGGAAAGGTCTCCTGGGAGCTGTGGCTGGAGAACATCCGGGCGGTCGGGCCCGAGCACTCCGTGCTCTCCAGTGATCTGGGCCAGCCCTTCAACCCTCCGGTGGAGGACGGCCTTCCGCTGCTCGCCGACCGGCTGCTCGACGCGGGCTTCACCGAGCAGGAGATCCACACCATGGCCGTGGACAACACACGGTGGCTCGCCGGCGTGACGAAGGATCGGCGGCAGCGATGAGCAACGTCGTGGAAGTCCGGAGGCTGACCAAGCAGTTCGTCAAGGGCGATCTGGGGATCGTGGCGCTGCGTGAGTTGAGCCTCGGGGTCGAGGAGGGGTGCTTCGTCACGGTCCTCGGGCGCAGCGGCTGCGGCAAGTCGACCATGCTGAACATGATGTCGGGGCTCATGGCCCCCACTTCGGGCGCTGTCCGATTCCGGGACCAGCCGGTGTCCGGACCGCGCACCGAGGTCGGCTACCTGACCCAGTCCGACACCCTCATGCCGTGGCGCGATGTGCGGCGCAACGTCGAAATGCCCATGGAGATCAAGGGAGTCGAGGCGAGGACGCGCCGCGAACGCGCGACGGACCTCATCGAGCGGGTCGGCCTCACCGGCTTCGAACGGCACTACCCGCGCGAGCTCTCCGGCGGCATGCGGCGCCGGGCGAGCCTGGCCCGGATGCTCGCCGGTGACCCCGAAGTCCTGCTGCTCGACGAGCCGTTCGGGGCGCTGGACGCCCAACTGCGGTCCGTCCTCCAGGCGGAGCTGCTGCGGCTGTGGCAGGGCAGCGGGCAGACCGTGGTGTTCGTGACCCACGACATCGAGGAGGCGCTGCTGCTCGGTGACCGGGTCGTGGTGCTCGGCAGGATCGGCCGGGTGGTCCTGGACCGTGAGATCGATCTGCCCAGGCCTCGTGACGCCGACGAACTGCGGGTCGACCCGCACTTCGTCGCCTTGCACAAGGAGATGTCAGCGGCGCTCCGGGAGGCACAGTGAACACGGTCGACGAGAAGAAACGGAAGAAGAGCTCGGCGGACTCGACGACGAGTCCCGAGAAGAACACCGGTCAGTCGGTCACTGTGCCGTTGGACCGCGGCTGGTGGGACAAGCGCGGTGGCGCGGTGATCATCTGGGGCGGCAGGCTGGTCTTCGTCGTGGTGCTGCTGGTCGCCTGGCAGCTGTGCGCGGGCCGCCTGTTCGACGTCACCTACACCAGCAGGCCGCTGGACGTCATGCACCGGTTGGCCGACTGGCAGCGGGAGGGTCTGCTGTGGTCCAACACCTGGGTCACCCTCCAGGAGGTCATGCTCGGGTTCGTCTTCGGTGCCGGCGCCGGTGCGCTCACCGGGTTCGTCCTCGCCTCGTTGCCGACCTTCTACCGCGTGGTCGACCCGTTCATCGTGGCCCTGTACTCGCTGCCCAAGGTCGCGCTCGCGCCCCTGTTCATCGTCTGGTTCGGCATCGGCCTACAGATGAAGGTGCTGCTCGCCGCCGTCACCGTGTTCTTCCTGGTCTTCCTCAACACCGCGGTGGGTGTGCGCGAGGTGGACCGCGGGCTGATCGACGCGGTGCGGCTGATGGGCGGACGCCGACGCGACGTGGTGTGGAAAGTCGTCGTCCCCGGCGCGATGACGGGGCTGCTCACCGGCCTCAAGGTCGCCGTTCCGTACTCGCTGATCGGCGCGGTGATCGGTGAACTCGTCGCGTCCAACCGTGGGTTGGGCTACCTCATCAGTGACGCGGCCGCCAACTACGACACGGCCGGCGTCTTCGCCACGCTGGTGGTGCTCGGGACGATCGCCACGATCCTCAACCTGGTCGTCGGCGTGCTCGATCGCAGGGCCAACCGCTGGAAGCCTCTGGAGGGCCGCCCATGAACCGTCGTCAACTCGTCAAGAGCGTCCTCGCGACCGGTGTCGTCACGCTGACCGGCGCGGGCTGCGCCGACGCCGGCGGCGCGACGAAGACCGGCAAACTGTCGATAGGGCAGGTCAGCACGTCGATCGCGTTCTTCCCGATGTTCATCGCGACCGAGAAGGGCTACTTCAAGGAGGAGGGGGTCACCTTCGACGAGCCGGCGGTGCTCGGCAACGGCTCCAAGGTGGCCGCCGCGCTGAAGTCCGGCAGCATCGAACTCGGGGGCGGGGTGATGACCGACGTCCTCAAGCTCTCCCAGACCGGTGACACCCTCAGCCTCGTCGCGGACATGGTCGACACCTACTACATCGACATCATCACCGGCACGAAGTTCGACGGAGCCGCCGTCGACGCCTCGCTGGACGAGCGGATCACGTCCCTGAAGGGAAAGAAGATCGGCATCACCGGGCCGGGCAGCGGCACCGAGGCGCTGGTCATCTACCTCTTCAAGAAGGTCGGCCTCGACCCCAAGAAGGACGCCGAACTGGTCAACCTGGGCAGTGAGCCCACGGCCGCGCTCGGCGCTCTGAAGGGCGGTCAGGTCGACGCCCTCTCCTTCGCCCAGCCGCTCGCCCAGCAGGCGGAAGGGGCGGGTTCCGGCACCACCTACATCTCCCCGTGCCGCGGTGACGTCCCCGGACTGCAACACGTCTCCCACGGAGTCATGTTCACCACCCAGAGCGTCGCGAAGAAGAAGGCGAAGGAGATAGCCGCCTTCCAGAGAGCTCTCGTCCGGGCCAGGCAGGACATCCACTCGGGCGACTCCGCGGAGATCAGAAAACTGCTCGCCGAGTACCGCAGCGGCATGCCCGAGGCGGCCCTGGACGCACTGCTCCCCCTGCTCAAGGAAGAGATCCGGGCGACCAACGGCTTCCCGCGCTCCTCCTTCGACGCCGCGGTCGCCTTCCACAAGGCGTCCGGCCTGATCACGAAGGACCCCGACTACGACCAGCTCGTCCCCGCGAACCTCCGCGAGACATGACCGAGGACAGCGCGGACGTCGTGGTCGTCGGCGGCGGCAACGCGGCGCTCGTCGCCACGCTGACCGCCGCCGACGCCGGGGCCCGGGTGCTGCTGCTGGAGCGCGCTCCCGCGCACTTCCGAGGCGGCAACAGCCGGCACACCCGCAACATCCGCTGCGCCCACGACACGGGCGACGCGTTCACCACCGGCCCCTACCCTCGCGCCGAGCTCTGGAGCGACCTGTGCGGAGTCGGGGAGGGATCGCGCGACGAGCGGCTCGCCGAGCTGACGGTCCGTCAATCCGCAACGGCACCCGCCTGGATGACCGCACACGGTGCTCGCTGGCAGCCCGCTCTCACCGGCACGCTGAACCTGGCCCGCACCAACAGGTTCTTCCTCGGCGGCGGCAAAGCACTGCTCAACTCCTACTACAGGACGGCCGAAAGGGCAGGGGTGGCCATCGCCTACGACCGCACCGTGACCCGTCTCGAATTCGACGGCGACACCTGCACCGGCGTGCTCACCGACGACGGTCGCCGCATCCGGGCCGCTTCGGTGATCTGCGCGAGCGGTGGTTTCGAGGCGAACCTCGACTGGCTCGGCCGCTACTGGGGAGACGCCGCCAAGGGCTTCCATGTGCGCGGACCGTCGTACAACGACGGCGGCGTGCTGCGCGAGTTGCTCGACGCGGGTGCTCAACACGCGGGCGAGGAAAGGGGGTTCCACGCCGTCGCGGTGGACGCCCGCAGCCCGAAGTACGACGGCGGCATCGCCACCCGCATCGACTCCATCCCCTTCGGCATCGTCATCGACCGCGACGGCCGCCGCTTCTACGACGAGGGCGAGGACATCTGGCCCAAGCGGTACGCCATCTGGGGACGCAACATCGCCCGCCGGCCGGGCCAGATCGCCTACGCCCTGTGGGACGCGAAGGTCCAGGGGGCCTTCCTGCCGCCCATGTACGGCACGTACAGCGCCCCGACCGTCGAAGAGCTCGCCACGTCGCTGGGCCTGGAGGAGCGGACCGTCGCCGAGACGGTCGACGCCTTCAACAAGGCCGTCGACCGGGGCGACGCGCCGTCCCGCCCCTTCAGCATGGCCCAGCCCGACGGCAGGACCACCGCCGGACTCGACCCGCCCAAGAGCAACTGGGCCCAGCGCCTCGACACCCCGCCCTACCACGCGGTTCCGATGCGGCCCGGGATCACCTTCACCTACCTCGGGGTCGCCGTCACCGAGCAGGCCCGGGTACGCCGGGTGGACGGCGGGGTCTTCCGGAACGTCTTCGCCGCCGGCGAGATCATGTCCGGGAACATCCTCTCCACCGGCTACCTCGCCGGATTCGGCATGACCATCGGCACCGTGTGGGGCCGTATCGCCGGGACGGAGGCGGCCCGCCATGCCCTTGGATGACCTCTTCGACGAGGCCCGACGGCAGCTCACCATCTGCAACTCCTGCCGCTACTGCGCCGGTTACTGTCCCGTCTGGCCCGCCCTGGAGCTGCGGACGACACTCGAACGCCGGGACATCACCCATCTCGCCAACCTCTGCCACGACTGCGGCGACTGTCTCAGCGCCTGCATGTACGCCCCACCGCACGAGTTCGCCGTGGACCCGCCGAGCGTCCTCACCGAGGTCCGCGAGGAGACGTACCGGCATTATGTGTGGCCGCACCGTACGCCGGGGCGACGGGCGACAGGTGTCGCCTTCGCCGTGGTCTGTCTCCTGCTCGCCCTGATGTCCTGGCAGTTCACCGGACGGCTGTTCGTCGTGGCGGACACGCCCGGCGACCCGTACGAGATCCTTCCGCACACCCCGATGCTGATCGCCGTGGGTGCGCCGAGTCTGTGGGCGGCCGGTGTGTTCGGCTGGGCGGCGCTTCGGTACTGGCGCGACATCCACGGCAGCCTCACCGACCTCCTGCGGGTTCGGGTGTGGCTGACGACGTTCACGCAGGCCGTGCAGCTGCGGCACATGACCGGCTGCGAGGTGCCCGGCCGACGCGGGTTCCACATGGTGCTGGTGTACGGCTTCGGGCTCTGCGCCGTCTCCACGACGGCGGCGGCGTACCTACAGAACACGCTCGGCGAGCACCCGCCGTACCCCTACCTCTCCGTTCCGGTGATCAGCGGCAGCGTGGGCGGGATCGCCATGATCGTCGGAGGGTGTGGTCTGTGGTGGCGCCGGGGCGGCTCCGGCTTCCTGTGGGCGCTCGTCGTCCTGGCGGCCTCCGGGATGCTCACCCTGCTGCTGCGGGAGACCGTCGCCTTCGGCCCGATTCTTCTCCTCCACGTCGCCGCGGTCGTCGTCGCGTTCGGGATCGTGCCCTACACCAAGTTCGTCCACTCGATCTTCCGGATGCTGTCCATCCACCACGACAACCTGGAGAGCTGACATGGGGAATACGGCCGCGGTGGTCGCCGGGTACGTCCGAGCCGCGGGAACCCGGTTCGTGTTCGCCTACCCGGGAGACCCGATCATCGAGCTGATGGAGGCGATGCGGGCCCTGGACGTCGAGGTCGTGCCCGGCAGCCGCGAGGGCACCGCGGTGTTCATGGCCGAGGCACAGGGGATGGTGACCGGGCGCCCGGGCGTGTGTCTGTCGACGCTCGGACCCGGGTCGACGGCGATCGTCAACGGGGTCGCCGCCGCCACCTGGGACCGGGTACCGCTGCTCGCGATATCCGGACAGATCGACCCCGGCCGGGAGGACGTGGTCACCCATCAGGTCGTCGATCACACACTGCTGTTCTCCCCGGTGACCAAATGGGCGGGGCGGATCCACCCCGGATCGGCCGACGCGGTGCTGCGCAAGGCGCTGCGCCTGGCCGTCGCCGAGCGGCCCGGCGCCGTCCATCTCACCGGCTCCGCCGAGACGTTCGCCGCGCCCGCACCCGACATCCCCGTCACACCGCCGCCGCTCGACGGCGCCGCCGGCGGCGTCCGGGTGCACCTGGCGACAGGCGGCCCCGATCCCACGGCGGTACTGCGGGACGCCCGGCGCCCGGTGGTACTGGCCGGTGCCGGCGCGGTCCGGTGCGAGGCGTCCGGCGCTCTCGCGCGGCTGGCGGAAGCCGTCGGCGCACCCGTGGTCGTGTCCCCGATGGCCAAGGGCGTGATCCCCGAGGACCACCCGCTCTACGCCGGAGTCCTCGACATGGCGTGCCACCAGGTCCTCTGGAACTTCCTGGCGGGCTGCGACCTCGTCGTCGCCGCGGGGTTCGACCCCGTCGAGCTGATCAAGCCGTGGTCCCTGGCCGTGCCCGTCCTGCACGTGGACACCACCCCCAACACCGACCAGGTCTACCCCAGCGCCTGCGAGGTGGTCGGGGACGTCGCGGCCGGCCTCGACTGGCTCGCCGACGGATGGCGCGGCGAGCCCCGCTGGACGGAGCGCGACATCGCAGCGCACCGGGACCGGCTGCGGATGTCCTACTACGCGGGGCGGGTCGCCGGTCGCCTCAATCCCACCGACGTCATCGACGTCGTACGGGCGAACGCCCCGGACGAGACGGTCGTCACCTGTGACGTCGGGTCCCACAAGCTCCTCGTCGGCCAGGGCTGGCAGGCCCGCCGGCCGCGCGGCGTCCTGATGAGCAACGGCCTGTCCTCGATGGGCTTCGGGCTCCCCGGGGCGATCGCCGCACAACTGACTCTGGGGGAGACCCCGGTGGTCGCCCTGATCGGTGACGGCGGGTTCGCCATGGCCGCCACCGAGCTCCGGCTGGCCGTCGCACGTCAACTCCGGCTCGCGGTCGTGGTGTTCTGCGACGGCAGCCTCAACCGCATCGAACTCAAACAGCGGGCGCTCGGCTATCCCGGTACGGCGACCCGGCTGGACCACATCGACCTGGTCGCCCTCGCCGGCTCCATGGGCTGCGACGGGGTGCGGGTGTCGTCGGTGGCCGAGCTGGAGAAGGCCACGGCCGGGCTGGCGGGGCTGAACCGGCCGCTGCTCATCGAGGCCCGGATCGAACCCGCCCAGTACGAGGCCCAGTTCTAGACACCGGGAGTCGACATGACCGTCGTCGAGCAACTCGCCGCCTTCGCGGTCGCCCAGAGAGCGACCCCCCTCGCGCCGGACGTACGGCACGGGGCCGTGCGAGCGGTCGTCGACTGGGCCTCGGCCATCGTCCCGGGCGCCGCCACCCAGGCCGCCCGCGGACTCGCCGAGGCCCTCGACCCGCCTCCGGGCCCCGCTCGCCTCATCCCCTCCGGGCGGGCCACCGACGTACGCACCGCCGCGCTCGTCAACGGAACCGCCGCCCACGCCGCGGAACTCGACGACATCTACCGCGATGCCTTCTACCACCCCGGTGCCCCGACGATCGCCGCCGCGTTCGCCGTCGCCGACCGACTCGACGCCTGTGGCGAGGACTTCCTGCGCGCGGTGACCATCGGTTACGAGATCGGCGCACGCATCGCCCTCGCCGTGGGGCCGGCCCACTACCGCAACTGGCACACCACCGGCACGGTGGGCACCTTCGGTGCCGCGGCCGCCGCGGCGGAGCTGCTGCGGCTCGACGCCGCCCGGTTCGCGGGGGCCCTGTCCCTCGCCGCGACCATGACGGCCGGGCTTCAGCAGACCTTCCGCTCACCGTCCACGGGGAAACCGCTGCACTCCGGGCACGCGGCCGAGGCCGGCGTGACGGCCGCGCTCGCCGCCGAACAGGGCCTGACCGGGGCCCTGGACGTTCTGGAGGGCCCGGCCGGTTTCGGCGTCGCCACCGCCGCGGTCACCGGCCTCGCCGTCACCCGCCTCGGCGACCCGTTCTGCGTCACGGCGGCCACGGTGAAGAACCACGCCTGCTGCGGCCACACCTTCGCCGCGATCGACGCGGCGCTCGAACTCCGCGCGGCCGGAGTGCGGTCGGAGGACGTCGCCGGTATCGAGATCGAGACGTACCGCACCGCCACCGAGGTCGCCGGGCGCACCGACCCGCACGACCCCGGCGAGGCCCGGTTCAGCCTCGCCTACACCGTGGCCGCCGCCCTGGTGCTGGGCAGCGTGCGGCTGCGCGCCTTCGAGACCGAGGCCCTCCGGGACCCGGCGATCCGCGCCCTCATGGCCCGCACCACCGCACGGGTCGATCCGGAGCTCGACAAGCTGGCCCCCGGCCGCCGAGCCGCCCGCGTACGCATCACCGACCGCCGGGGAATCCCGTACGAACGACTGCGTCTCACCCGCAAGGGGGACCCCGACGACCCGCTCACCGACAAGGAGTTGAGGGCGAAGTTCGACGAACTCGTGCCGGCGTTCATCGGCGGGTCGCGGGCCGAGGCGATCGCGAGCGCGCTGTGGAGCCTGCCGTCGCTTTCCCGGGTGAGCGAACTGGCCTGGGGGTGAGACGGTGGATCACGGAACGGGACTCTTCGTCGACGGGAACTGGGCGCGGGGGAGCGCCGTACTCCCGGTGGCGGACAAGTACACCGGCGACGCCATCGCCGAACTGCACGTGCCCGGACCCGACCAGGTGGACGCGGCGGTCGCGTCGGCGGCCCGGTCCGCCGGCGGACTCCCCGCGGCGGAACGCGCCGCGATCCTGCGCCGCGCCGCCCGGGCCCTGGACGTAGGCCGGGCCGCGATCCTCGCCTGGTACGTGGCGGAGACCGGCTTCACCCCGGCCGACGCCACCGGTGAACTCGACCGCACCCTCCTGATCTTCGAGCTCTGCGCCCAGGAAGCCGAACGGCTCACCGGCGAGATGGTCCCGGTCCAGGCCGCCGCCGGGCACGACGACTCGCTCTGCTTCACCCTGCGCGTTCCGGTCGGCGTGGTCGCGGCGATCACGCCCTTCAACGCCCCGCTCAGCACCGTCGCCCACAAGATCGCACCCGCGCTCGCGGCAGGCAACGCGGTGGTGCTGAAGCCCGCCGAGCAGACGCCGCTGTGCGCGATCGCCCTCGTGCGGGCCCTCCTCGAAGCCGGTCTGCCCGAGCGACTGGTCCAGCTGCTGCCGGGCCCCGGCGAGACGATCGGGGACCGACTGGTACGGCACCCCGACGTCCGCTATGTCACCTTCACCGGGTCCACCGCCGTCGGCCGTCACATCCGGGCCGTCAGCGGGCTGGCCCGCACCCACCTGGAACTCGGCTCGAACTCCCCGACCGTGCTCTGGCACGACGCCGACCTCGATCACGCGCTCCCGCTCGTCGTCCGCGCCGGATACCGCAAGGCCGGACAGGTGTGTACCTCCATACAGCGCCTCCTCGTCCACGAGGCGATCGCCGACGAGGTCACCGAGCGGCTCGCCGCCCTGGTCCGCGACCTCCCGTACGGCGATCCGCGCGCTCCCGGCACCCTCGTCGGCCCGTTGATCAGCGCCGAGGCGGCTGGGCGGGCCGAGGCGCTGCTCGCGGACGCCGTCGGCCACGGGAGCTACCTGCTCACGGGAGGCGCCCGAGCGGGTTCGATGATGGTCCCGACGCTGCTCAGCGGCCTGCCGGACGGCTCTCGGCTCGCCTCGGAGGAGGCGTTCGCCCCGCTGCTCGCGATCGCCTCCGTCGGCTCTCTCGACGAGGCGGTGCACCTGGCCAACGGCACCAACTATGGTCTACAGGCCGGGGTGTTCTGCCAGGACCTCGACGTGGCCCTCACCTTCGCCCGCCGCTTGGAGACGGGCGGTGTCGTCATCAACGACACGTCCAGCACCCATCCCGATCCCATGCCGTACGGCGGGGTCAAAGACAGCGGTCATGGGGTCGAAGGGCCCGCCTACGCCGTCCGGGACATGACCGAGTCGCGCACCGTCCTGGTCCGGCATCGGGGGCTGTGAATCTCGATCGTTGACCAGGGCGATGCACTCTTGAACCGGAATGTGACGTGACCGGTTCACACGCATCGGTGTGCCGATGCCAACGGTCTTGCTGCCTTCTCGTTGAGGAGGCCTCGTGTTGCTGCTTCCAAGTGACTCGGCTTCGTCCCGCCCCGTCCGTCGCACCCGCCGGGCCGCCCTCACCGTCGCCATCGCGGCCTTCGAAGCCCCGGACGCGGTCACCGCGTTCCTGGCCACGCTCAGCAGCACGCAGCAGTCGACCGTCCAGGCGTCCGCACTCAGTCCAACCTCTCCCAGTGGTCCGACCTCGGGTGCCATCAACGAACGTGTCACGAGCCGCAAACGGTGTGAGCTGACCCCCGTTTCGTGGAGTTCCTGAAGACACGCTTATGATCCTGGCCCGAAGGAGATTCACGAGCAGCCAGCACCACGGTGTCGAAGATGCCGTTCAAACCGTAAGTGGCCGGTAGTAGTTTCAAACTTCCCGACGTGAATTCTATTTCCCGGCCGTCATCATCCGGAACGCCCTCCGCGATCCGGTTGGCCAGACGCGTGCGCCGACCATCGTCCTTTTTGACGTCCTGGGGCAAATCTCGAGTTGGTCGTATATGTGCGACGCATGCTTTTCGAGTGCGGAATCAAGGACATTGGCCGCGAGCGCCATGGCCGCTTCCGCATGACTGGCTTCTGCGCAATCTGCCGCTTTGGTCGCGAAGGAAGCAAGCTCTTACCACTGATCCTCCTCTAGCTCCCAGAGGTTCTCCGGGAGCAGGTCTTGTAGCTCCATTGCGCGGCGGAGCGCTTCGAGGGGGAGCCACTCGCGGATATGTGACGGAAAGATGATCCTAGATCGCTCGGCTATTAGGGAAGCGATCGAATTACCCCGGAGCGGAGAGGTGGCCTGGATAGAATTGATTCGGGCGATAGCGTGCGAGCGGATATCTGATATGTCAAACCTCTCACCAGGAAGCGCCCTCAAGTGATCGTTCCCCGCGAGCTGCCGTATCGCCGCCGAACCTGAATAGATCTCCGAGGCTCGGGATTCCATGATCCGCTGAATCATTCTCTCCGTCTGGAGCATCTTCGAATATCTCCGTTCGGCGTCACAGAAGTATCGAGCGGCCGACGAATCGTATTCCGGGACCAGGGAGTTCGCTTCCTGATCGGTGACGCTGCTGAGCTGGGAACGGGATGATGGTGCCCGTGGCGTCATGTTCGGTCCGTAGCAGCTGGTTGTCGTGATGGAGCGAGGCGATGATCGTGCCGGCCGGGTTGGCGGCGTCGAACAGGCAGTTGTTCAAGGTTCCGAAACGGATGGAGATGCGGGCCTGCTTCAGCAGGGCGTGTTCGACCGTCGCGTCGCTCCCTTGGGCTGCAACGGTGTCGCTGATCGTGTCAAAGGTGCAGCAGAACAGCGGGGTGCCGGAGGCGGGCGACGCGGTCCCCACGCTCCCCCCGGAGCACCTGACCGATCCCGAGACCTACGCACGTGCGACCGTCATCCCGGCTGACGCGCCGAAGGAGGAGTAGGCGCGTGTCGCCCAGGCGCGGCGGGACCTCGCGCTGGAGGGCTACCAGGCACTGCGCGAGGCCGGCGGATCGCAGGCCCTGGCCGAGTTCCACCGGGCCGCCGCGGTGACCACCGGATTGCAACTCGACGCGCTGGGGAAGGGGGATTTCCACCACCTCGCCGATGCCGTCGTGCGGTCCGAACGTCCCCATGCGCAAGGGAAGTTCGGGGTGTGCGGTCGGCACGACGGCTACGAGGCACTGTTGCGGGAGGCCCAGGCCCGAGGCGGGGCACGTGGATCCTTGCCGGGCGGCCGGGACTGACGCCGGACTCGGCTATCCCCGGCTTCCGGCAGGGGGGCGGCCGTAGATCGCGCCCATGAAGACCGAGACGAGTGTGTCCAGCAGGCGGTCCTCGGGCACGGCCGGGACGTGGTCGCCGAACGTGCTGAACAGGGACCGCTCGACCATGGAGTTCAGCACGGTGGCCAGGTCGCGGGCCGGGATGCCGGCGGGGGCCGCCCCCCGTCGGCGCTCGGAGTCGATCGCCTCCGTCACTTCCACCACGAACTGGTCCATCACCTGCGACCACAGTTCCCTGACGGCGGGGCTGGTGTACTGCGCGGCCGCCGCTGCGGACGCGATCGTACGGTGGTCCGCGAACGTCGCGCAGAACGGGCCGATGGCATCACGCCACCCCTGCTCCTCGTCCTCGGCGAGCCGCTGGAGTGCGTCACCGCGGTTCGACCGGGCTTCCTCGACAACCCGGTCGAACAGCGCCAGCAGCACCTGCTCCTTGGACGTGAAGTAGAAGTAGAAGGTCGGCCGGGAGATACCAGCACCCTTGGCCAGCTGGTCCACGGAGATCTCGGACAGCGGCCGCTCGCCCAGGAGCCGTTCCGCCGTGGCGAGGATCGCCCGCTCACGGTCGTCTCCGCTGAAACCGCGTGCCCTGCGTCCCCTCGTCGACGGTGCGGGCGACGGCTCGATTGCGGAGTCCATGGCGGGAGCCTACCAATCACGTTCTCGACATGGCGTTGACTTAATCGACACCATGTCGAATGCTGTGACCCGGCCCCGTCGCCGCCCGTTCCCGGGCCGGCGGATCACGCCGTACGTCAACGTCGACGACTCAGGGAGCTGCGGACATGGCCCGACCGCCCCATCGGATACGCCTCGCTACACCCCTGGACATCGGCCCGATGACGGTCGCCGGACGACTGTTCAAGTCCGCCACCAGCGAGACCCGCGCCAGTGCCGACGGGTTCGTCACGGACGAGCTGCTCGCCTTCTACGAACCGATGGCCGAGGCCGGTACGCCGCTGATCGTCACGGGCAATCTGTACGTCTCCCCGCAGGGCAAGTCGGCCGGCCGCCAGGCGGGCATCGACGCCGACGACAAGATCCCCGGCCTGCGGGAATGGACCGGCCTCGCTCACCGGCACGGTGTCCGGATCGTCGCCCAGCTCAACCACGGTGGCCGGCAGATCGCCGAGGCGGCGCCGGGTGCCGACCGGATCGTCTCCGCTTCCGATGTACGAGAGCCGCTGTACGGGACGAAGCCGTCCCCGCTGCGGCTGGACGAGATGCCGGGGGTGGTGGAGTCGTTTGCGGCTGCCGGTGAGCGTGCCCGGGAGGCCGGATTCGACGGTGTGCAGATCCACGCCGCCCACGGCTATCTGCTCAGCCAGTTCCTCACCCCGCACACCAATCGCCGCACCGACGCCTACGGCGGCAGCCTCGACAACCGAGCCCGGCTGCTCGTCGAGGTACTCAAGGCGCTGCGCGCACGGCTCGGCGACGACTGTCCGATCCTCGTCAAGATCAACGGCACCGACGACCTCCCTTTCCGCAGGGGAGCGACGACCGAAGAGCTCGTCCGGGTCGCCGTACGACTGCGGGACGAGGGCGTCGACGCCGTCGAGATCTCCCGCGGCCACTACGAGTCCTGGCCCGGCATGATCCAGGGCAGGTACCGGGGGTTCATCCGGACCAGCCTCACCGAGGGAGCCGGACAGCACGTGTCCGCCCGGCGCAGGGCGGCCACCCTCGCCGTCGCACCGGTCGTCGAACGCGTCGCCGAGCGACTGCGTCCGCCGCTGGAAGGCTTCAACCTGCCCCAAGCCGAACAGTTCACCCGCGCTCTCGACATTCCTGTCATCTGCGTCGGCGGCTTCCACACCAGGACAGGGATGGAAGCGGCGGTCGCGACCGGGAGGACCGACGCCGTCTCGGCCGCCCGCGCGATGATCGCCGACCCGTACCTGTACCGGAACGTCCTGGGCGATGTCGCCGACCGGCCGGTCTGCGGCTACTGCAACGGCTGTATCGCCCGTTTCAGCGGCCTGCCCGTGGACTGCTACAGCGACGAGATCCGCCGCGACCGTGACGTCATGATCGAAAAGCGCCGTGCCAGGACCGGAGAGTGACCATGCGCACCAGACGACAAGAAGCCATCGACTTGGCCGGACGTACGGTGGTCATCACCGGCGGCGCCCAGGGCATCGGGCTCGAAACGGCACGTGAGGCCGTGCGCCGCGGCGCACGCGTCGCCCTGCTCGACATCGACGCCGAGGCGGTTACCCGGGCCGCGGCCGGCCTGGGCGACACGACGACCGCGCTCGGCCTGACCGCGGACGTGTGCGACGCCCCGTCCCTGGAGCGGGCGTTCGCCCAGGTGACCGCGGCCTTCGGTGGCTATGACACGGTGGTCGTCAACGCCGGTGTCGGGACCGGTATGAGGACCTTCCGGGCCACCGTGCCGGCCGACTTCCAACGCATCATCGACGTCAACCTGCACGGCTCCGCCAATACGGTCAGGGCGTCCCTCGACCAAGTCCTCGCCGCACGCGGCCAGTACGTCCTGGTGTCGTCGGTTCTCGCCTTCAACAACGGTGCTCTTCAGTCCCCTTACGCCACCTCGAAGGCGGCCGTCGAGTCCCTCGGGCGTTCGCTGAGGAGTGAGCTGGCCACTCGGCAAGTCGACGTGACGATCGCCTACTTCGCCTACATCGACACCGCCATGAACTCGGCCGTCTGGGCCGACGAGGCCGGCCGGAGCTACGGCGCGTCGATTCCCGGCTTCCTGAAGACCCCACTGAGTCCCGCCGCGGCAGGCCGGGGCCTGGCGGATGTGATCGCCGTACCACGCAAGACCCTCGTAGTTCCCGGACGTTGGAAGGGGCTGCTGCTTCTGCGAGGGCTGTGGGGCCCGCTGTCCGACTGGACGCTCGGGCGCGACGAGGGCTTCACCCATGCCGTGCGCCTCGCGGACCGACCGGGGACCCTCAGGTGACGACGAGGGCGTCGACCAGGTCGAGGTCGGGCAGTTCGAGTGAGCAGATCCGCGTGGCTTCGTCGACGGTCATACCGAAGTGCCGTAGCAGTCCCCGCACGATCAGGTCCGAGGACCGCGCGTCGTCACGCTCGGGCTGGGCGTGCAGCAGCGTACCCAGGGCCAGTTGGGCGCTGACCGTCATCGCCAGCGCGAGGTCCAGGTCCTCCACCTCGAAGCGTCCGGCTCCGACCGCGTTCTGGATGTCTCGGCGTGCCCGGGGACCGAGGCCTCGGTCGGAGTGGACCACGTCCAGCCCGTGCTTCAGCAGGACCCCGCTGAGCTGCGGGTAGCGGCGGTGCAGGCGGCCCGTCATGCGGAAGCTCTGGGCGTATGCGACCGCTGGGTCGTCGATCTCCGCGGTGAGCTGGTCCAGGAGACCGCCGAACCACTCCATCGCCTCCTCGACCGCGGCGCGGAAGAGGTCTTCCTTGGTGGTGAAGTGGTTGTAGAACGAGCCGACCCCGACGTCGGCCAGCTCCGTTATCTCCAGGACCGCGACGTCGGTACGCCCCTCGGCCAGCAGGCGCTGTGCCGCGCACACCAGCGCGTTCCGCGTCCGTGCCCGTCGCTGGTCGACTCGCCGGGACGTGGTCCTCTCGGCGTGATCCGACCCCGCGGACGCGACCGCCTCGTTTTCTGAATGTTTCGTCAGTTCTATTGGAAGTGGTGACCATGGCTGTTCACCCCGGCACCCACAACGACCTGCACTCCGAGCAGGGCGCGCTGCCTGGAGAGCATCCGGGGCGCGCGGCGAACCCATTGATCAAGGTCCACGACATCGCGTGGCTGGAGTTCTCCAAACCCGACCTGGACCGTGCCGAGGTCTTCGGCAGGGCGTTCGGCTTCGTGACGTCCTACCGCGACGGTCGCGAGCTTCATCTGCGGGGCACCCAGGCGGGAGCCCCCTGCGTGATCATCCGCAAAGGCCGCCGATCACGGTTTCTCGGTCCGGCCTTCCGGGCCGTCGACACCCGCGATCTGCTGCGACTGGGAGACGCGCTCGGCGCCCAGGTGCGCCCACTGCCCGAGGCACTGGGCGGGTCGGTGGTCGAGCTGTCCGCCCCCGATGGGCTGCGAGTGCGGGTGATCGCCGACACGGACGAGCTGCCCGCCCTGTCGGGTCAGGATCCGCAGCGGTTCAACTTCGGCGGTGACATCGACCGGGTCAACGGCACCCAGCGACCGCCCCGTGAGCCGGCCGGCGTGCGGCGCCTGGGCCATGTCGTCCTGCAGTCGACGACGTACCGGCGCACGCTGGACTGGTACCTGGAGCACCTCGGCCTGATCGTCAGCGACTTCCTCTACTACGAGGGGCAGCGCGAGCGCGGCCCGACCATGAGCTTCATCCGCTGCGACCGCGGCGGCACGCTCACCGACCACCACACCCTCGCCCTGACGCTGGGGCCCTCCAACCGGTATGTGCACTCGGCGTACGAGGTCACCGACCTCGACGCGCTCGCCGCCGGGGGCCAGTACCTGCTGCGGGAGGGCTACCGGCGTTCCTGGGGGATCGGCCGGCACATCCAGGGCAGCCAGATCTTCGACTACTGGCGCGACCCCGACGGCTTCCTCGTCGAGCACTTCACCGACGGCGACATGTTCGACAGCACCCTCGAACCGGGCTGGGCCCCTATGACGGCCTCCGGCCTTGCCCAGTGGGGGCCGCCGGCGACCAGGGACTTCCTGGGCATCGCCCCGGGACGGGAGGCGCTGGCCGAGCTGCGCTCGATCCTCACCTCTCTGCGAAAAGACGACAACGAGTTCGACCTCGACCGCCTGCGCGGCCTTCTGAAAGTGGCTTCTTCGTGAGTATCACCGTCCTCCGTACCGCCGACTCGTGGTGGGTCGCGCTCGACCAGCGCGAAGCCGTCCCCGTCGACACCACCGCGACCACGACCGCCGAGCTGCTGACCGACCTGACGCCAGTCAGCGCGGCCCGTTCGGGCGGATCGTCCGCGCAGGCGCGCAGCATCAGCACCCTCCAGCTGGTCTCCCCGGTCACCGCGCCCTGCCGGGTGGTCGCGCAGATGACCAACTTCGTCTCCCACGTGCGCGATTCGGGCATGGATCCCGCGACCGTGCCGCTGACCTTCTTCCGTAAGACCTCCGGATCGATCAGCGGCCCCTTCGACGAGATCGTGAAGCCCGCCCATGTCCGGTTCCTGGACTACGAGATCGAACTCGGCCTGGTCATCGGACGCCCGCTGAAGGTCGGCGCCACCGTGACCCCCGTCAACTGGAAGGACCATGTCGCCGGCCTGGTCATCACCAACGACATCTCCGCGCGCGACGTCCAGCTGCCCAAGACCCAGTTCTACGAGGCCAAGTCCTACCCGACCTTCACGCCGGTCGGCCCCTCGCTCGTCCTCCTCGACGCCGACGAACTCGACCGGCTCTCCCAGCTCAGGCTCGTCCTCAAGGTCAACGGCGAGATCCGCCAGCACAGCGACCTCACCGAAATGATCTACAACCCGCTCCAGGCACTCCAGGAACTGTCCCGCTTCCAGGCCCTCGGGACCGGTGACCTCGTCCTCACCGGCACCCCCGGCGGGACGGCCCTAAAGGCCCCGCCGAAGGTGGTGGAGATCATCGGCTCCCTCCTGCCCCCCGCGGCCAAGTGGAAGGCGTTCTTCAACTCCCAGGCGAAGAACGCCAAGTACCTCCGCGACGGCGACGTGGTGGAGCTGTCCATCCGTACCCCCGACGGAACCATCGACCTCGGCATCCAGCAGAACAAGGTGAGGTACGCGTGACCACCAGCACCGACACCGCCATGACGTGGCCACGCTACGACCGACCCGACGACCTGGCCGCCATCGAGGCCACACCGCTCGCCGAACGCGGCCTGCCCGCCACCTCGTACGACCTGCTGCGCCGCGCGGCCGAGCAGTGGCCAGAGCGGACCGCGCTCACCGTCCTGCCCGACGCCGCGTCCTGGCGCACGCCCAAGAACCGCACCTACGCGGAACTGCTCGCCGACGTGCACCAGACGGCCAACGCCCTGCAACGGCTCGGCATACGCCGCCACGACACCGTAGCGCTGCTCTCGACGAACTGCGACGAGCTGCTCACCGCCCTCCTGGCCGCCCAGCTCGCCGGCATCGTCACCCCCGTCAACCCGGCACTCGCCCGCGACCACGTCGCCGAGCTGATCCGCCGCTCCGGCGCCCGCGTCGTCGTCACCGCCTCGCCGGAACTGGACGCGGAGGCGTTCGCAACGAGCGCGGCGCTGGCCGAGGAGGGGCTGGTGGACCACGTACTGGTGCTGCGCCCGACCGCCGCCGAGACTCCCGCCGTGCTGCCGACGGTGGAGAACGCCACCGTGGCGTACCTTGCCGACGCTGTGGCCGACTGCCCGCGCGACCGGTTCCTCGGAGCACCGCCCACCGCCGCGGACCTCGCCTCCTTCTTCCACACCGGCGGCACGACCGGGGCACCGAAACTCGCCGCCCACACCCATGCCAACGAGATCGCCGATGCCTGGACGATCGCGGCCAACTCGCTGCTGGACGAGAACTCGGTGGTGTTCGCCGCGCTGCCGCTCTTCCACGTCAACGCGCTCGTCGTCACGCTGCTCGCGCCCCTGTTCCGGGGCCAGCGGGTCGTGTGGGCGGGGCCGCTCGGCTACCGGGACATCGCGCTCTACGGCGAGTTCTGGCGCATCGTCGAGCACTACCGGATCGCCACGATGAGCGGCGTGCCGACCGTGTACGCCGTCCTGGCCACCGTGCCCGTCGGCGAGGCGGACATCAGCTCGATGCGCGGCGCGGTGGTCGGCGCCTCCGCACTGCCCGAGGGCGTGCGGACGAGCTTCGAGGCGGCGACCGGGATCACGCTGCTGGAGGGTTACGGCCTGACCGAGGCGACCTGCGCCAGCGTCCGCAGCTTCCTGGACTTCCGTCGGCCCGGGTCGGTCGGGCAGCGGATGCCGTACCAGCACATCCGGATCGGGGACGGACTGCCGCCCGGGGAGGTCGACACCATCTTCATCAGCGGGCCCACCGTCTTCCCCGGTTATGTCGAGGGGCGCGACGAGAACGGCTACCGGATCAGCGGGCAGGGCAAGATCGTCGACGGCTGGCTGGACACCGGCGATCTCGGCCACCTGGACGAGGACGGCTTCCTCTACCTCACCGGCCGCGCGAAGGACCTCATCATCCGCGGCGGCCACAACATCGACCCACGGGTCATCGAGGACGCCCTGCTCTCACACCCCGCGGTCACCGGCGCCCAGGCCGTCGGCCAACCCGACCAGCGGGCGGGCGAGGTACCGGTGGCCTACGTGACGGTCGGGAACGACATGGTCGGCGAGGCCGACCTCCTCGCCTGGGCAGCCGAACACGTCGGCGAGAAGGCCGCCGCCCCCAAGGCCGTACGCATCCTCGACGCCCTGCCTGTCACCGCGGTCGGCAAGCCCTACAAGCTCCCGCTGCGCGCCGACGCCACCCGCCGTGTGCTGGCCGAAGCCCTCGTCGACATCGACGACGTCGAAGAGGTGCGTGCCGATGCCGACTCCGGGACGGTCACGGTCACCGTGACTCTGCGGACGCGGGCGGTCGAGGCCGAAGTGGCGCGCAGGCTCGGCGACTTCGCAGTGCCCTGCCGCATCGTCACGCTGGAGGACGCCTGACATGAGCGCCCTCGACACCATCCTCACCTGTCTTCTGGCCCTCTGGTTCACGCTGCTGAGCGCCGGAAAGCTGCTCGGGACGGCTCAGATGGCCGAGCGAGCCGCCCATCTGGGATTCACCGTCGGCGGCTACCGCGTCATCGGCGCGCTCGAACTCGCCGGTGTTCTCGGCCTCTTCGCCGGATGGTCGGTCACCGGCCTGGGGATCGTCGCCGCGGCCGGCTTCCTCCTCCTGCTCGCCGGCGCGGTCCTGGCGCACCTGCGGGCCGGAGACCGGCTGCCCGCGGCGGCACCGGCGATCCTCTCGGCCGTCCTCGTCGTGGCCTACCTGATCGCCCTTCTCCAGAAATGAGCCACGAGATGAGCCACGCGACGAACGAGCCGACACCTCCGGCGGTCGAGCAGACCGCGGTGCTCGTGGTCGGGGCGGGCCCGGTCGGCCTGACCCTGGCCCTGGAGCTGGAACAACAGGGAGTGCAGACTCTCTTGCTGGAGCGGAACGCCTCCACAACCCGGCATCCCAAGATGGACGTCACCAACGGCCGCAGCATGGAGCTGTACCGCCGCCTCGGCATCGCGGACGACCTGCGCAAGGCCGCCATCCCCGGCGACCGCCGTACGAAGGTGACGTGGGCGACGAACGCGGCCGGCTGGGAACTGGCGTCGTTCGAGTACCCCAGCGTCGACGACCAGCGCGCGAAGAACCGCGAGCGCAACGACGGCACAGGGCCCTTGGAGCCCTGGATGCGGGTCTCCCAGGTCATCCTCGAACCGGCGCTGCGTGACCTGCTGCTGGACCGGGCGAAGCACGTGACCGTGCAGTACGGGTGGGGGCTGGAGAGCTTCGAGGAGGACGCCGACGGCGTCACCGCGCACCTGGTCTCCGCCGATGGCGCGAGCCGTCGCACGGTTCGCGCCCGCTACCTGGCCGGCTGCGACGGCGCGGGCAGCCGCACCCGCAGACAGCTCGGCATCGGCCTGGACGAGATCGACCTGCGCAAGCTGGTCGTCAAGGAGATCGGCCTGCCCCGCACGGTGGCGGCCCTCGCCCGCGCCTTCCGGGAGCGGGGTGAACGACCGGCGGACGGCCGCTTCTACTTGGTGCACTTCACCACGAAGGACCCGGCCGTTCTGAACCGGTTCGGTACCGTCTGGCACCTCCAGTCCCCCGACGGCTGGACGCTGATCTCGCAGAACGACGGCGACACCTTCACCCTCCACGCCCCGCTGGGCGTGGGCACGGACGCCGACCGCATCGACCCGCGCGAGTTCCTCTTCGAACGCCTTGGCTGCCGCTTCGAGGCGGACGTGCTGGTCGCCAACGCCTGGACACCGCGCCTGACCGTCGCCGACTCCTTTGGCCGCGGCCGGGTCTGGCTCGCGGGCGACGCCGTCCACCAGGTGACCCCGACCGGCGGCTACGGCATGAACACCGGCGTGGGCGATGCCATCGGCCTGGGCTGGGCGCTCGCCGCGGTACTCCAGGGCTGGGGCACCCCCGACCTCCTGAAGGCATACGAGCACGAACGCCGGGCCGTGGCCCTGCGCAACCGCCAGGCTGCCGCCCGGCACGCCCTCGTACGGGCCGCCATCATGACCGCCAACCGGGCCGAACTGCACAGCGAACGCTGGCTCGGCGCCCGCACCCGGCAGCGCGTCGGTCGCGAGATCCTCGACCTGGGCAACCTGGAGAACGAGGCCCTCGGCATCGAACTCGGCTACCGCTACGACGGCTCACCCGTCGTCTGCCCCGACACCGCACCCGGCGCCCGGGCACCCCGCCAGACGATGGACGAGTACGTGCCCGGCACTTGGCCGGGCGCGCGGCCGCCGAGCGTTCTGCTGGCCGACGCCAGCGCGCTGTTCGACCTCTTCCACCCGGCCGGCTTCACCCTGCTGCGCTTCGCCGACCACGACGTCACCGCGCTCACCGACGCCGCCACCGAACGCGGCGTCCCCCTGGAGGTCGTCGACGTGCGAGACCCGCACGCCCGCGCCCTGTACGAACGAGACCTGGTCCTCGTACGACCCGACCAGCACGTCGCCTGGCGTGGAGACACCGTGCCCGCCGACCCACTGCGCATCGTCGACCGCATCCGGGGCGCCCGCCACTGAGCGTGCGCCCCGGCGAGCGGCAAGTGCCCGGTCGGGCCCGGGACTTGCCGCTCCCCAGTCCGTACAGGATCCGTACAGGAGCAGACATGAGCCGACCTGTGAAGACCACCTCCTACATGTCCCCCGTCTGGTTGCGCGCGGATCTGCCGCGGGAGTCAGCCCTCGGGTACTGGGCCGGGCCGCACGCGCAGATCGCGGGGCGGCTGCCCAACATGGCCGAGTACGTGCAACGGCACTTCTCGCCCACCGACCACGGCTACTGGCCGTCGTCGCCCACCGTGGGCACGGTGATCCCGCCGAGCTGGCGGTGCGACGGCGTGGCCGAGGTCCGCTTCGGCAGCACGGCCGCCGCGCTCGGCATGCCGATGCACATGCGGGAGGTCTACCTGGACGAACAGAACGTCTTCGAACGCGTCCTCGGACAGGTCACCGGCCCGGGCGGAGGCCGCTGGTGGACCGACGGACACGACGACGCCGTAGGCCACCGCACGGTTCTGCTGCTGCGGCGGCGCCGAGGTGTGAGCGGCCGTACCTTCCGGCGTTTCGTCCACGACCGCATCGGCCCGGCGCTCCACGAGGCCGGCGCGCGGGATCTGCGGACGTACACCTTCCTGCCGTGGTCGCGGTTCGTGCACCCCACGCTCGGCGTCTGTCACGACAACCCGACCTTCCGCCGCTATCACGCGAGCGTCGTCGTCGGTGCCGACAGTCGTGCCGCCATGGACGATCTGCTCAAGTCCGAGCAGGTCGCCGGGATCGTGGCCGAGCAGCGGACCGTGCTGACAGCCGTCCACGCCTACACCGTGGAGCGGAGCGTGCCGGTCATCCGCGTCGGTCCGGCGCTGGTCACCGGAGGGCAGGTCACACAATGAGTTCGGTCAGAGGCAAGGTCGCGGTCGTCACGGGCGCCGGCTCGGGCATCGGCCGCGCGGTCGCGTTGGAGCTCGCGCGCCGCGAAGCAAGCATCGCCGTGTCGGACGTCGATCCCATCGGCCTGTGGGAGACGGCCGACCAGGTCGCGGCACTCGGTGCGCGCGTGCATCAACAACTGCTGGACGTGAGCGACGCCGTCGCGTTCGAGACCTACGCGCACACGGTCGCCGAGCACTTCGGTGTCGTCCACCAGATCTACAACAACGCCGGCATCGGTGCCGGGCGCGCCTTCCTCGACAGCGAGTTGCGCGACTACCAGCTGGTTCTCGGGGTCAACCTCTGGGCCTCAACGGATATATGGCCCAACCGGATCACGGCCCGTATGTGACCTCGAAATTCGCCATTCGCGGGTTCACGGAGACGCTGCGGATCGAGATGGCGTTCGCCAACCACCTGGTCACCGTCACGTGCGTCCATCCGGGCGGCGTCAAGACCAACATCGCGGTCAATGCCATCGCCGCCGCCGAGAGCGAAGGCCTGGAGCCCACCGCGGCGGACCGGGCCCGCGCGAGGGTCATCAACGACAAGGTGCTCAAGATGGACCCGGCCAAGGCGGCCAGGATCATCGTCGACGGCATCGAAGCCAAGCGTCCGCGGATCCTCGTCGGCACCGACGCGAAGATCGCCGACCTACTCGTACGGCTGATGCCGCGCCGGTACACCAAGCTGGTGGTGACCCTGAACCGCCACCTGCTCGCACCCAGGTAGGACTCCGTCAGGAGTCCCCCGCTGCCATGCGCATGGCCGCCTCGTAGACCAGTCGCGCATGCAGTTCGAACATGGCCACCAGGTCGACGGCGTCGCCGCCGATCTCCCGCTGGACGAACAGCCCGTCGGCGCCGGCGACGGCATAGGTCGTGAGGGTGCGCACGGCGCCTTCGTCCAGGGCGGGAAGCAAGGTCCGGATGACTTGGGTGATCTTTTGGCTCGCGATGCCGCGGACCTGGAGGAAGGCAGTCCGCCCCCGGGGCTCCGTGGGCCGCCGCTCCAGGGCGAGCATGAGGCCCAGGCGCAGGAAGTCCGGCGCGTCGACCAGGGACTTCGCCACGTTCGCCGCCATGGCCGTGACCCGCTCCAGCGGCGTACCTGTCTCCTCACCCGGCATTTCGACGGCCGCGAGCCAGGTCTCGAAGCTGCGCTCGATGACCGCGGCGATCAGGTCGTCCTTGTCCTTGAAGTGCCAGTAGATCGAGCTGGCGGGCAGTCCGCACTTGGCGCTGACCGCCGCGATGGACGTGCCCTCGTATCCGCGCTCGCCCGCGATCTCCACGGCGGCGTCGAGGATCCGCAGCCGCGACTCGACCCCGTTCGCACGCTTCTTGCGAGCCGTCTGCGCACTGGTCATGAAGGTGCCCTTCCCGTCGCCACGGCCCTTGACCGTCCCTGCCGTTCAGCTTACCGTAGCGGCCATTCCAACTGGAGTGAACGCTACAACAAGAGCCGCAAGGGACGACAGTGAGGTGGCCTGGTGAGCGGTGTCAGTGCCGAGGAAAGAGCCGAGGGCAGCGAGGCCGACACGTACGACGTGGCGGTGATCGGCTACGGGCCGACGGGAGTGACCGCGGCGAACCTGCTCGGGGCGATGGGCCTCAGGGTCGTCGTGCTGGAGCGCGACGCCGAGGTGTTCGCCCGCGCCCGGGCCATCTCCACGGACGAGGAGGTCGTACGCATCTGGCAGCGCGTCGGCCTGGCCGAGCGGCTGAAGCGGGACATGTTGGCGGAGCGGCCGCTGGACTTCGTGGACGCGCGCGGCCGCGCCTTCATCAGCGCGCACCCCACCCCACGCGGCCATGGCCATCCGCCGCAGATGTTCATCTACCAGCCGGCGCTGGAGCAGGTACTGCGTGCGGGAGTCGACCGCTACCCGAATGTGGAGGTGCTGCTGCGGCACGAATGCGTTCGCCTCCAACAGGGCGTGGACGACGCGGAGTTGACGGTCCTGAACACCGCCGACGATGCGGTACGACGGTTGCGTGCCGCGTACGTCGTCGCGGCAGACGGCGGCTCCAGCCTCACCCGCGCACAGCTGAACGTGGGTTACGAGGGACGGACGTACGAGGACCGCTGGGTGGTCATCGACACCAAGATGCTCAGGCCCTGGCCGGACCACGACCGCCTGCGCTTCCGCTGCGACCCGGCCCGCCCGGCAGTGGACTGCCCGACGCCCCTCGGTCACCACCGCTGGGAGTTCCCGATCCTGCCCGGTGACGACGAGACGTACCTGACCACCGACGAGGCGATCCACTCGATGGTGGCGCGGTACGGGATCGGCCGGGACCAGATCAAGATCCTTCGGGCGACCGTCTACAGCCACCACGTCCGCTTCGCCGCCCGTTTCCGGGTCGGCCGGGTCTTCCTGGCGGGAGACGCGGCCCACGCGATGCCACCGTGGATCGGCCAGGGCATGGCGGCCGGCGTGCGGGACGTGGCCAACCTGTGCTGGAAGCTGGACGCCGTCCTGCGCGGCGAACTGCCGGAGAGCCTGCTCGACAGCTACGAGGCCGAACGCAAGCCGCACGTCAAGGAGATCACCGAACGCGCGGTGTTCGTCGGGCGGATCATCACCGAACGACGCCCGGCCGTCACCCGGGTCCGCGACTCCGTGCTGCCCGTCGTGAACCGAGTCCCGCGCTTCAGCCAGTGGCTCCAGGACTCCAACTGGATCCCGGTAGCCCACTACGCCGACGGCTTCCAGGCCCGCCCTCGCACCAAGGCGACCGGGCTCCAGATACCGCAGCCCTGGGTGACCGTCCCCAACGGCAGCCGGGCCCGCCTGGACGACGCCCTGGGCGGCCGGTGGGTCCTCCTGCTCGGGGACCTCGCCGCGCCCCAGCCCGCATGGGAGCGCCTCGGCATTCCCTCGCTCGGGGTCACGCCCGCCGGCTCCCGCCCGGCCGAGGGCACCCTCGTCGACGATGACGGTGTCCTGCTGCCCTGGATGGCCAAACGCCGCGTCACCACCCTCGTCCTGCGCCCGGACGGCTACGTCTACGCCGCCGCGCCCGCAGGTGCCGAACTCCCCCCGCCCCCGGCCGGATTCAGCCCCGCACCGCGCAAGTCCGCCTCCCTCACCCGGTAAGGACCGTCATGACCACACACACCGAACTGCCCCCGATGCGGGAGTCCCGGCTCGACGTCGCAGGCAAGAAGATCTTCGTCGCGGAGACCGGTGACGGTCCTCCCGTCGTGCTGCTGCACGGCGGCGGACCCGGCGCCTCCGGCGTCTCCAACTACAGCCGAAACATCGAGGAGTTGGCGAAGGAACACCGGGTCATCGTCCCCGACCTGCCCGGCTACAGCCGCAGCTCCAAGGGCATCGACCCCGCCGACCCCTTCGGCAGCCTCGCCGCGGGCATCCGCGGCCTGCTCGACGAACTCGGTCTGGACAAGGCCCACCTGGTCGGCAACTCCTACGGCGGCGCCTGCGCCCTGCGCCTCGCCCTGGACACCCCGGACCGGGTCGACCGCATGGTCCTCATGGGCCCCGGCGGCATCGGAACCACCCGCGCCCTGCCCACCCCCGGCCTGAACAGCCTGCTCAACTACTACACCGGGGACGGGCCTTCGCGGCTCAAGCTGGAGAAGTTCATCCGCCAGTACCTGGTCTTCAACGCCGCCGACGTCCCCGACAGCGTCATCGACGCCCGCTACCGGGACAGCCTCGACCCGGAGGTCGTCGCCAACCCGCCGCTCCGGCGTCCGAAGTCGCTGCGCGCCTTGTGGAGGATGGACTTCACGCGCGACGCCCGCCTGTCCCGGTTGCCCGTACCGACCCTGGTCCTGTGGGGCGCCGACGACAAGGTCAATCGGCCCTCCGGCGCCCGGATGCTGGCCGACCGCCTGCCCAACTGCGACCTCTACATGGTCGCCAACACCGGCCACTGGGTGCAGTTCGAACGAGCCGACCTCTTCAACCGGCTGTGCGCCGACTTCCTGGCCGGCCGCCGATGAACAGCACCACTTCTGTCTTCGGCGCTGTCCATCTCGGTTACATCGTCATCGAGAGCAACCGCTTCGCCGACTGGCGCCGCTTCGGCACCGACGCCATCGGCATGCACCACGACGCGGTGGACTCGCACCTGATGCGCTTCCGCCTCGACGAGCAGGAGTGCCGATTCCTTGTCCGCCGCGGCCCTGCGGAGGACGTCGTTGCCACCGGCTGGCACATCGACGACCACGCCGGTTTCGAGCAGATCGAGGCGCGGATACGGGCCCACGGCGTCCCTGTAGTCGAGGGCACGGCTGAGGAAGCGGCCCTGCGCGGCGTCGAACGCCTACTGCGCTTCCCCGGACCCAAGGGCATCACCCAGGAGATCTACACCACCCCGCGCATGGCCTCCGAACCACTGCGCATGCTCGCCTCCGGCTGGGTGACCGGCGACTCCGGCATGGGACACATCGCGATCACCTCCACCAAGCCGACGCAGTTGCGCGGCTACTTCAGTACCGTCTTCGACGCCCGTCTCACCGACTACATCGACGAGGCCATCAGCGGCGTCAAGCTCAAGGTCCGCTTCCTGCGGGTCAACGAACGCCACCATTCCATCGCGATCGCTGCCGTCCGCGGCCTGCCCATCGACCCGATCCGCACCCGCGTCCAACACCTCAACATCCAGGCCGCCTCACTCGACGACCTGGCCCGCAGCTACGACCGCGTGCACGAACTCGGCTTCGACATGGCCCTGTCGGTGGGGCAGCACACGAACGACAAGGAACTGTCGTACTACGCCCGTACCCCGTCGGGCTTCGAATGGGAGGTCGGCTGGAACCCCATCGTCATCGACGAAGCCACCTGGCAGCCCAGCACCCACCAGGGCATCAGCATCTGGGGCCATACCCCGGTCGGGCAGACGATCATCGACAAGCTCGACCAGTTCCGGCTCGGAGGCCTCTCCCTCTCGCGTCGCGAGGACACCGTGCCCTCGCTCAGCGGTGCGGGTATCCCCGACGACTGACCGGCTCCACGCGAAGGGCCCAATGCGCCGATCCGCACTGGGCCCTCCATCCGCTGCCCGATCACGCCTCGGCGCGGGCGACCAGGTCCAGCGCGATGTCGGTGATCATGTCCTCCTGGCCGCCGACCATGCCCCGGCGGCCGACCTCGACCAGGATGCTGCGCGTGTCGAGCCCGTACCGGGCGGCGGCGGTCTCGGCGTGTCGCAGGAAGCTGGAGTAGACACCCGCGTAGCCGAGGCTGAGCGTCTCGCGGTCGACCCGGACCTCGCGGTCCTGGAGCGGTCGTACGAGATCGTCGGCGGCGTCCATGAGCGGGAACAGCTCGCACGCGTGCTGCCAGCCCATCAGGTCGGCGACCGCGACGAACGCCTCCAGAGGGCAGTTGCCCGCGCCGGCGCCCTGGCCGGCGAGGGAGGCGTCGACGCGGACGGCTCCGCTCTCGACGGCGACCACGCTGTTGGCGACGCCGAGTCCGAGGTTGTGGTGGGCGTGGATGCCCAACTCCGTGGCCGGGTCGAGGACTTCGCGGTAGGCGCGGAAGCGGTCGCGGACGCCGTCCATGGTGAGCCGTCCGCCGGAGTCGGTCACGTACACGCAGTGGGCGCCGTAGGACTCCATCAGCTTGGCCTGGCGGGCCAGTTCGGCCGGTCCGGCCATGTGGGACATCATCAGGAACCCGGCGACGTCCATGCCCAGGTCGCGGGCGGCGGCGATGTGCTGGGCCGAGATGTCGGCCTCGGTGCAGTGAGTCGCCACGCGGACCGAGCGGATGCCGAGGCGGTGTGCCTGGCGGAGGTCGTGCAGGGTGCCGATGCCCGGCAGCAGGAGGGTTGTGGGTACGGCGTGATGGCCGACGTCGGTGACGGCCTCGATCCACTCCCAGTCGGTGTGCGCGCCGATGCCGTAGTTGATGCTGGAGCCGGCCAGTCCGTCGCCGTGGGCGATCTCGATGGCGGCCACGCCCGCCGCGTCCAGGGCGGCGGCGATGGTGCGGGCCTGCTCGACGGTGTAGCGGTGCCGGACGGCGTGCATGCCGTCCCGGAGGGTGACGTCCTGGATGTACAGAGCGGTCACTTGGCCGCCTCCCTGATGTGGGCGGCCATGCGTTCCGCGGTGCGCAGCGCGGCCGAGGTCATGATGTCGAGGTTTCCGGCGTAGGCCGGGAGGTAGTGGGCGGCGCCCTCGACCTCAAGGAAGACGGAGATTTTCAGGAGTTCGCCGCCGGGGGCCAGGGTGCGCAGCGGGTCGTCGGCCGCGACCCGCTCGTACTGCACCTTCTGTTTGAGCCGGTAGCCGGGCACATACGTCTGGACGCGCCCGACCATCTCCTCGACCGACGCGGTGACGGCCTCTGTCGCGCACTCGGAGACCAGGCAGTGCACGGTGTCCCGCATGATCAGCGGGGGTTCGGCCGGGTTGAGGACGATGATCGCCTTGCCGCGCGAGGCGCCGCCGACCTGTTCGACGGCCGAGGACGTGGTCTCGGTGAACTCGTCGATGTTCGCCCGGGTGCCGGGACCGGCGGAGCGGGAGGCTATGGACGCGACGATCTCGCCGTAGTGCACGGGCGACACGGCGTTGACCGCGGCGACGATGGGGATCGTGGCCTGGCCGCCGCAGGTGACCATGTTGACGTTCGGCGCGTCCAGGTGGGCGTCGCCGTTCACAGGCGGCACCACGTACGGGCCGAGCGCGGCCGGGGTGAGGTCGATCAGGGTGCGGCCGAGCGGGCGCAGGATCTCGTCGTGGTGGCGGTGGGCGCCGGCCGAGGTCGCGTCGAAGACGAACTCCACATCCGCGAACTCGTCCATCTTCACCAGGCCCTCCACACCCTCATTGGTCGTGGCCACCTTGAGGCGGCGGGCGCGGGCCAGGCCGTCGGAGTCCGGGTCGATACCGGCCATCGCGGCTATGTCCAGGTTCTCCGAGAGGCGCAGAATCTTGATCATGAGGTCGGTGCCGATGTTGCCGGAACCGATGATGGCGACCTTGGTGGTCATGACCGCGCCCCTTCCTGGGCGAACCCGACCTGGACCGAGCCCAGGCCGAAAATGTGGGCGTCGAAGAGGTCACCGGGTGCGGCGGGGGCCATCGGGCCGAGGGCGCCGGTCAGCACGAGGTCGCCCGCACGCAACGGGTCGTCCCGCTCCGCGAGCGCCTGGGCCAGCCAGACGGCCGCGTTGAGGGGGCTGCCGAGACAGTCGGCGCCTGTGCCCTGGGAGACGGTCTCCCCGTTTCGGGTCATGGTCATCGACACCGACCGCAAATCCAGCCCGCTCAGCGGCACGGGGGTGCCGCCGAGGACGTACAGGCCGCAGGAGGCGTTGTCGGCGACGGTGTCGACGAGGGAGATGTCCCAGCCGGCGATCCGGCTGTCGACGATCTCCAGGGCGGGCAGCGCGAAGTCGACCGCGCGCAGCACGTCCACGACCGTGCACGCGCGGTGCGGGAGATCCTCGGCGAGGACGAGCGCGACTTCGGCCTCCACCTTGGGCTGGAGCAGCCGCCCGGCCGGCACCTCGCCGCCCTGCGGCACGGCCATGTCCGCGAACAGGGCACCGAAGTCGGGCTGGTCCACGCCCAGTTGACGCTGTACGGCCGGGGAGGTCAGGCCGATCTTGTGGCCGACGATCCGGCGTCCGGCGTCCAGACCGCGACGGACGTTGACCTGCTGCACGGCGTAGGCGGTCTCAAGGTCGCCGGTGTCGAACAGCGTCCGCACCGGAGGGCAGGCGGCCCGGGTACGGGCGGCCTCCTCCAGCAGGTCGGCGGCCTTGAGTACGGCCGGGGAGGCGGCGTTCGGCATGGATCCCTCCAGGGAGTGCGAGTGCTGACACCGATATAGACAGCTCGCCGCGAACGAGCCAAGCTTTGTTCCGTGTCACGGAACATCGCGAGCGGCAGCATGTTGGAGAAGGCCGCAGTCATCCTGGAATGCTTCACCCCAAGCGGCGGACCGTTCCGTCTGTCAGAACTTTCGGAGCGCACGGGGCTCGCCAAGCCGACCGTCCATCGGCTGGCGACGGACCTCGTCCGGCTGGGGTGGCTGGAGCGGTCCGGCGCCCAGTACCGGCTGGGCCCGAAGCTGTTCGAGCTCGGCTCGCTGGTCCCACACCGGCTCGATCTGCGTGAGGCGGCCCTGCCGTTCCTCCAGGACCTGTTCGAGGCCACGCGGGAGACCGTTCACCTCGGGGTGCGCGACGGCATGGACGTCGTCTACCTCGAACGCATCCACGGCCACGAGGCTCTCCAGCTCCCCTCTCGCATCGGCGGTAGCCTCCCGCTGACCTGCACCGGCGTCGGCAAGGCCCTGCTCGCCTTCTCCGGTGCCGAGCTGACCGAGGAATTGCTCACACAGCCCCTGCCGAGCCTGACCCCGCACTCGATCACCGACCCGGCGCGGCTGCGCATGGCTCTGGAGAAGATCCGGGTCTCGGGTCTCGCGTACGAGGAGCAGGAGGCGGCGCCGGGAGTGAGCTGTATTGCGGCACCGGTCTTCTCCGGCGGCACTGTGGTGGCCGCCCTCTCGGTTGCTGTGCCGCGCTCCCGCTTCAGCCCCGCCCAACTGGCACCGGCGGTGCGGACGGCGGCGCTGGGGCTGTCGCGGGTGCTGCGCGGGGGCGTGTGAGACGTCATCTCGGGCCGGGAAGGCGGGGCGGTCCCGCCCCCGAAGCGGGGGAAGAGGGCCTCGGCATTGGCACGGTTCACGGCCTTGAGCGAACCCGGCACCAGCGGATGGCTGTCGAGCCCGTTCGCGAAGTACTGCCCCGCCGCCGCAGGCGCGAACGGCCAGTCACTGCCGAACAGGACGTGCCCGGGCCGGGCGAAGGCCGGCAGCGTCGGCAGCGCGGCGGGGCTGGAGGACAGCGCGGTGTCGAAGTAGAAGTCGCGGAAGTCCTCCAGGACGTCCAGCGGGCTGCGCCCGGTGCCGGCGGCGGTCGCGACGGCCATCCGATGCGAGGCGTAGGGGATGAAACCGCCGGCGTGGCTGAGGATGAACCGGATGTTCGGGTAGCGGTGCGGGATGCCGTTGCGTATGAGCAGACAGGCGGCGCGCGTGGTGTCCAGCAGGAAGTCGGCGGCGAACGGAGGGATGCCCTCGACCGGCGAGGCGGGCAAGTCAGCCGGGTGCGCGAACACGACGGCCGCGTTCTCGTCGAGCGCCTGCCACAGCGAGTCCTGCCCGTCGGCTCCCGGATAAGTGCCCCGGTTGTTGGCCGGCAGGGTGACCCCGTCGGCCCCCAGCTCCGTCAACGCCCGCCGGGCCTCGGCCGCGGAGGGGGCCGCATCCGGCATCGGCGGAGTCGTCGAGGAATCCGGTGCCCGGGGTGGGTTCGGAGACAATCGCCGTCTCCGTGCCCAGCAGGTCCATCAGCTCCAGCGCCGACTCGGGACTCCAGTCCGGCAGCGCCCTGCCGCCCGTCTCGGCGATGCCGTGCTTGGCGAGGAGGTCCCGGTAGAAGGCGGGGATGAGGTGCTGGTGGACGTCGATACGGCGTGGCGTGGCGGCCATGAGGGATAGTCAGTGCCGTGTCCGCTACTTCAACCGCGCGGCTCCACACACGGGAAGGTCAGGCGCGAACCCGCTTCAGACCCGGGTTCTGCCGTACGAGCGCGGGCAGCAGGAGGCGCTGGGGAGCCAGCCGCATCAGTCGGCTGACGATCCTCATGGCCAGACCGGCGACGACCACACCACGGTCGCCGTCGAGCGCGTCGATACCGATCCTCGCCACCTCGCGGGACGGCATGTACAGGAACGGCGGATAGCCGTCGCTGTCCAGTCCGGCGGACTGGACGAACTCGGTGTGCACCGGACCGGGACAGAGCACCGCGACCGTGACCCCCGTACCCGCCAGCTCCGCGCGTAGCCCCTCGCTGTACCGCTGCACGAACGCCTTCGTCCCCGCGTAACCGGACTGGCCGGGCTGCGGAATGAAGCCGCTCACGGACCCGACGTTGAGGATCGCGCCACGTCGGCGGGGCACCATCTGCTGCACCGCGCGGGTGGTGAGGTCGATGACCGCCTCGACGTTCACCCGCACCTGGGCGATCTCGGCCTCTACCGGGGAGTTGGCCACCGCGTCGATGGTGCCGATGCCGGCGTTGTTGACCAGGATGTCAGCGGTGAGGCCCCGCTCGGCCACCGTGTCGAAGAGCCGTGCCCGCTGCTCGGCGTCGGCCACGTCGCAGGCGATGACCTCGACCCGGACCGTGCCGGAGAGTTCGGCGGCCAGGTCGCGCAGCCGGTCCTCGCGCCGGGCCACCAGGGTGACGCCGTGGCCGCGCCGGGCCAGTTCGCGGGCGATGTCCGCGCCGATGCCGGACGAGGCGCCGGTCACGATCGCGGTGCTGGTGGGGTGCGGCTTCGGTAGAGGCATACGTCGGCCCCTTCGCGGTAGACCTTGTTCGACAAGGTGTCGGGTGGACTAGACGGCGTCGAGCGTGCGGAGGCCGGCGCGCAGGAAGGCGATCGCCTTGTCGACATCGGCTTCCTGCGCGTGATGGCAGACCTCGCTGACGACCGCTGCCGCCGCGGCGGCGGCCATACGGGGGCCGAAGTCGTCGGGGGAGTCGCCCCGTTCCTCGGCGAGGATGCGGGCGCCCTGCTGGATCACCTCGGTGAGGCGGGCGTTGGTGACGGCCCGCAACTGCGGGTTGAGGTCGAGCATGCGGTCGTGCAGATGGTCCAGATCGCTGTGCTGGGCGATCTCGGCCCGTAGCCAGATCTCCAGCGCGTCCAGAGTCGTCTGCCCCTCCGGCCGTTCCAGCAGCGCGGTGGCCAGCCGGTCCGCGGCCGCGTCGAAGTGGGAGGTCGCCAGTTCCAGCTTCGAGGGGAAGTAGAGCGTGACCGTGCGCGGCGAGACCTCGGCCGCCGCCGCGATGTCGGCGATCGTCGTCGCCTCGAAACCCCGCTCGGCGAACAGTTCGTAGGCCGACCGGAGGATCGCTTCCCTGCGCCGCGCCTTGGAGCGTTCCCGCAGACCTTCGCTCATCATGTGCGCCACTTTACCATCGACTGCTATTTTACAGTCAAGTGCAAAAATGCCTTACGGTGTAACGAGCTGAGCTTCGGACAACTGTGGAAGCGACAATTGCGGAAGAGAGGGACACGGGCATGGCCTCACGCCTGTACACATGGGCGCGGTGGGCGGTACGCCGGCGCGGCAGGGTCGTCGCGGTCTGGCTGCTCCTGCTCGCCGTCGTCGGCGGCCTCGGGATCACCCTGCACGGCAAGGCGACCACCGAGTTCTCGGTGCCCGGGATCGAGTCCCAGAAGGCACAGGACCTGCTGGAGGAGAAGTTCCCCGAGGCGGCGGGCGGGGTGGTCCGGGTCGTCCTCGCGGCCCCCGAGGGCAGCACACTGACCGAGTCGAAGACCGCGGCCGCCGTAGAGGCGAGCCTCAAGAAGGTCGCCGCGGTGTCCGGTGTCGTGGACGTCTCCGACCCGCTCAAGGTGAAGACGGTCTCCCGGGACCTGCGCATCGGTTACGCGGACGTCCGCTTCCGCGAGCAGGCGAGCGACGTGCCCGAGAAGTCCAAGGACGCCCTGTCGGAGGCGATGGACCAGGCACGAAACGCCGGTCTCGAGGTCGAGTTCGGCGGCTCGGCGATGGAGGCCAAGACCGAGGTCGGCGGACCGGCCGAGATCGTCGGTGTGGTCGTCGCCTTCGCGGTCCTGGCCCTGGCCCTCGGCTCGCTCATAGCGGCCGGGCTGCCGCTGCTGACCGCCCTGGTGGGGGTGGCGATCGGTGTCCTGGGCGTGGAGTTCATGAGCCGGTACGTCGAGATGACGTCCACCGCCACCGTCCTCGCCCTGATGATCGGGCTGGCCGTGGGCATCGACTACGCCCTGTTCATCATCTCCCGCCACCGCGAGCAACTCGCCGACCCCGAACAGGACGTGGAGGACTCGATCGCGCGGGCGGTGGCCACCGCCGGGGGCGCGGTCGTCTTCGCCGGTGCGACCGTGATCATCGCGCTGGCGGCGCTGACGGTCACCGGCATCCCGTTCCTGACCGTCATGGGCCTGGCCGCCGCGGCCACCGTGGCGCTGGCGGTCCTGGTCGCCGTCAGCCTCGTCCCCGCCGCCCTCGGCTTCTTCGGCGAGCGGATGCGCCCACGCGACCGCCGTACCCGTACGACCCGTACGACCGAACGCGCCCCCGGCGCCTGGGGCCTGGCCTGGGCGCGTGCGGTCACCCGCAAGCCGCTGCTCGTCCTGGTCGCCGCGGTGATCGGCCTGCTCGCGCTCGCCGTCCCCGCCCGCGACCTGCGCCTCGGTCTGCCGAGCAACGCCTCGCAGCCGGTCGACAGCACCCAGCACAAGAGCTACGACCTGCTCACCGAAGGCTTCGGGCCCGGCTTCAACGCCACCTTGACGGCCGTGGTCGACCTCGACGGCGTTCCGGCCGCGGACCGCACGACGACCGTGACGCGGTTGAGGACGGCCCTCGCGGACGACCGCGGTGTGGCCGTCGCCGCCGCGCCGGTCACCAACACCGACGCGACCCTCGCCGTCATCGCCGTCGTCCCGAAGACCGGGCCCGACGCCCAGGCCACGACCGACCTGGTGCACCGGCTGCGGGAGAACGCGACCACGGTCGGGAAGGCGGGCGGCACCCTCTACATCGCGGGACAGACCGCCGCGGCGATCGACGTGGCGGGCAAGCTGTCCGACGCGCTGCCGCTGTTCATCGCCATCATCGTGATCCTGGCCCTGATCCTGCTGACCATCGCCTTCCGGTCCCTGCTGGTTCCCGTGAAGGCGGCCCTCGGCTTCCTGCTGTCCGTCGCCGCGTCCCTCGGCGCCACGGTCTGGGTCTTCCAAGACGGCCACCTGAACGGAGTGCTGGACATCCCCTCAGCGGGCCCGGTCACCAGCTTCCTGCCGGTCCTCCTCATCGGGGTGCTCTTCGGACTCGCCATGGACTACGAGGTGTTCCTCGTCAGCCGGATGCGCGAGCACTACGAGCACACCGGCGACGCCGCCGAGGCCGTCACGCAGGGCTTCGCCCGCAGCGGCCGGGTCGTCAGCGCCGCCGCGCTCATCATGGTCGCGGTCTTCGGAGGGTTCGTCTTCAACCACGACCCGATCATCAAGTCCATCGGCTTCGCCCTGGCGTTCGGCGTCTTCGTCGACGCTTTCGTGGTGCGCATGACCCTCGTCCCGGCCGCCATGGCCCTGCTCGGCCGCCGCGCCTGGGGCCTGCCCGGCTGGCTCGACCGCGTCACCCCCGACGTCGACATCGAAGGGGCGAAACTGCCGACCCGCACGGCGGAGCAGGGGGACCGGCAGGCTGCGGCCGAGGAGAAGAAGGACGAGGTCGGCGTGGGCTGAGCACCCCGGCCGTCGTAGAAGGAGCCATGAGCGAGCCCTCTGCCGAGGACGAGCAGGAAGACCAGCAGAAATGCGAGCCGTTCGAGCCCCATTACCCCCCTTACGATCCCTACGGTTCCTGCACCTGCCGGGCCCAAGGGGCCGATGAGGGTCCGGATGCCGGAGGCGCTACGGCGCCCAGGCCCGCAGCGCCGCGTCCACCACCGCGTCCACCGTGTCGTGACCGAGCCGGGCACCCACGAGAAACCGCTGGTGGACCAGCGGGCCGACGGTGGACATGGCGAACGTCTCGGCCGTGACGTCACCGCGCAGGCGGCCTCGGCCGACGGCCGTCGTGACGGCGGGGCGCAGGGCGTCGACGATCTGCGTCAGGAGGGTCCGGCGGAGGTGCTGCATCCCGTCGTCGTACTGGGCCCCGCCCAGCACGGCGGCGAGAACGGCCCCGGCCTGGGCGTCGTCGAGCCGCTCGCCGAGCTGGCGCAGGTAGTGGACCAGCTCGGCGCGCGGATCGGCACCTGAGGTGGCCCGTACGTCCTCGGGCGCAGGTGACAGGGGCGGCATGCCGGCCTCCAGCGCCGCCAGGCGGAGACCGAGCAGGTCGGGCCAGTGCCGGTAGACCGTAGCCCGGCCGACCCCGGCGCGGGCGGCCACCGCCTGGTGTGTGACGGCCTCCAGGCCGCCCTCGGTGAGCAGCGTGGTGGCCGCGGCCACCATGGCCTCGCGGCTGCGCACCTGGCGTGGATCGGCTCGCTCCTCCGGCATGGGGAACCCTTCGTGTGAGACAAGCTGCCTCACATGCTAGTCGCAGGGTGTCTGGATCCGGAGGCGTCGCGGGCCGGACCCCGGCTTGCCTCGTGGGCGCGCCGGACCAGGGCGTACGAGCGGCTGGTCGGGCGCATGACCAGGGTCTGGAGGGCGAGTTGGAGCCCTCGGTCCACATTGCCCCCGACCATGAGCCAGAAGCCGGCGGCGTGATCGGTGTACGCCTCTGGATGACGCGTCACCAGTTCCTCGTAGCGTTCCGCCGCCCGGTCCCGCCACGGCTGTGCCTCCTGAGGGCGGCCGGCCGCTCGCAGGGTGAGTGCGAGGTGCGCGGGGTACTCGGGGTCGTCGCTCGTCTCCACCAGTGGGCGCAGGCGGGCCACAGCGGTCTCGGGGTCGCCCAGGAGGAGGTCGACCTCGGCGAGATGACCGGTCGCCGGGGCATAGCCCGGCACCCGGCGCCGAGCCGTGTCGAACCAGGATCGAGCCGTGGGCAGATCGCCTTCGCGCATCCACATCACCCCGCGCCGGAAGTCGAGCTGGGCGAGAGGGAAGGGGGAGACTCCCCGGTACACGGCACGCGCCTCGTCGAACACGTGCTCCGCCTCGGCGGTCTCGCCCCGCTCCGCCTGGAGAACGGCCAGTGCCGACAGCATCGTGAAGTCGGACTGGTGGGGCGCCGCGCTCCGCAGCAGGCCATGGGCTTCGGCATGACAGCCGACCGCCTGGAGGATCGCGACCCGTTCCGCGTCCAGGGTGACCTGTGCCGCGCCGGTCCGGCCCGCCGCGTCGAGGTCGGCCATGGCCTGGGCGAACCGGTGCAGGGTCGCCCGTGTGCGGGCCCGGGCCAGCAGGGCGGCACTGTCGTCGGGCGCATTCCACACCATCTGTTCGGAGAGCTGTGCCGCCTGCTCGTAGTCGGCGACGCGGCCCAGGAGGTGTCCGCGCAGGGTCAGGAGGTCGACCAGGACCGCCTGTTGCGCGACGGCGAGCGGCGCGGCGGAGCCCGCCCGGCGTACGGGTGCCGCGACGCCGTCGATCTGGGCCGACAGGTTCACCAGGGCCAAGGTGCCGTTGGTCGTGACCGGTTCCCGGTCGGCGCGCACGGGTCGGTGCGTCACGCCGCTGTCTCCTTCCCCGGCTCCGGCTGGGCGAGCAGCGCGGTCATCACCGTCATGAGATCCGGCGGGGTCGGGTTGGGGGCCGCGAGGTAGGGGAATTCGTGCGTGGCCGGCCGGGTCGCATGGTCGACGCCGTCACTGATGCGCGGGCCGTCGACGCCGTTGACCAGCAGCGTGTACAGGGTGTCCACGATGTCGTCGTTGGGTGCCCGGCCGCCGCAGGTCGTGTGGGGGCGTCCGGCGAGCAAGGCCGTCTCGATCTCGAAGCAGCCGTCCTCGGAGAAGGGCTGGGAGAGGTCGACGACGAGGAAGTCGGCCAGGAGGAGTTCCGTCAGCGGGTGGCCGCCCCGGTCGTCCGGCGGCCAGACGCGGTCGCCGTCGAGGCGGTCGAAGAAGGCCAGGTTGGCGTCGAACCGCGCCCGGTAGGCCCCGGCGTAGTCCGGTCGTACGGCGAAGGCGTCCTCCTCGTTGTAGAGGTCGCGGATCTCCAGGTCGCTGTTGACGGGGTCGTGACTCTTGCTCGCCAGGACGACGTTCTTGATCTCGGGCCGGCCCATGCGCTCCAGGCGGACCGGGCGGCCGCCGGAGGTCACGGTCTCGCCGACGACGCCGAGCAGGGGGCCGCAGTCCAGGCCGAACACCACGTCGGGGTCGACCTCGACGACGATGCTCAGCACGTTCATCCCTTCGAGGACGTTGTCCGCGCCGGGCCGGAAGGCCAGCTTCTGTGTGGCGTCGGCGGCCAGGACGCCCGCGAGGTCGATGAAGAACGGGTCGAGTCGCGGTCCGGCGAAGATCCTCAGCCCTTCGGCCTCGGTGGGCCTCTCGTCGCCGACCTGGAAGAGGATCTGCTCGCCGCTCGGCGTCGTGCAGGTGCCTATCTGCACCGGCTCGTCGCTGCCCGGGATCTGGCCGGGCGCGGCAAAGGTGAAGTCCAGACCGTACTCGGTCTCGCCGACGGTGAAGGCGGCTCGCTCGGCCGCCCGGTCGACCGGCCGGACCCTGAAGCGGTAGGTGATCGCGTCGGAGAACAGCGCCGTGGGGGCGGCGGCCGGGAACACGTCCAGGATGAGCGCCAGACAGCCGGGGCGGTCCGGGCTGGGGAACGCGAAGACGTCGGCGACGTCGGACGCGGGGTCGAAGAGGATGCGCGGTCCGGAGAAGTGATCCGCCATCGGGAAACTCCCTCGAGTAGTGGATGGGGGTCGGTAGGCCATCTGTGAGACACAGTGACTCATAGGCAATTTGTGAGTCAACCTGTCTCACAGTGACGTGGGTCATGCGCCCCTCGCGTGGGTTGCGCGTTGACAAGCCGGGATGGCGAACTGATGATGTAATCAGTTATGCGGAGATGGTCAGACAATGGACTTCGTCCCGCTTGCGTGCCATCTCGCGAAGACCTATTTGTGACGGTATAGGCCTTACCGTCCATCCCCCAGGAGAGGTGCCATGAGCGAGCAAGCCCTGCACGCGAAGTTCCAGCAGTTCCCAGCCGCCGTCCGCGAGAAGGTCGACGCCGCACTGGCGGACGCCAAGATCGCGCTCAAGCTGAAGGCCGCCGAGGTGCTGGCCGACAAGGCGGAGATGGCCGAGCACGCCGTCACCACCGCCGGCCGGATCGGCGCCAAGAGCGGCGAGGTGTCGGAGCTGACGACGATCCTGCCGTTGAAGCCGCACGGCGCCGAGCGGCTGCGGAAGTTCTTCCACCTCGTCGGGGGGAACCTCGCGGGCGCGGGCCAGGTCGGCACGCTGCACAACATGCGGTTCGTGTTCCTCGACAACGACACGAAACTGCTGTTCGCGACCGCTTTCGACGGCGAGTGGGACCCCTACATCGACGACTTCGCCACCAAGATCCCCGAGTTCATGGACTACCTGTTCAGCAACGTCGAGGGCTGGCCGGGCATCACCTCGCCGGACGTGAAGGACTTCATCGTCAAGTACCAGCTCCCGGCGGAGGCGTGGTTCGTCGCCCACCCGAACCTCACCGTCGCGGAGGGCCACCGGCTCAGGCGGCAGGAGGCCGCCGTGCAGCGCTTCCTGTCCGACCTGAACTGAAGGCGGGCGCCATGCCTTCTCCGCTGTTCAGGCGACTGCGCCGGCCTCCCGCGCTGGACCTGGACGACATCCAGGCGACCCTGCTGCGGGCCCGGCCCGAGCCCTACTTCGGCACGCACGCGATCCTGGAGATCACCGACCCGGCGGCGGGCAGGGAGTTGCTGCGGCGGCTGGCGCCCCGGGTGACCTCGGCGGCCCGCTGGGACGAACCCCGGCCGTCCTGGCTGGCTCTCGCGATCAGCTACCAGGGCCTGGTGGCGCTGGGCTTGCCGGAGTCGTCGCTGGCCTCTTTCCCGGCCAACTTCCGTGCGGGGATGGCCGCCCGCGCCGAGCGGCTGCGCGACACCGGGGTGAACGCGTCCGAGCGCTGGGAGTTCCCCTTCGGCACCCCGCGCGTGCATGTCGCCGTCACGGTCTACGCCGCGAGCGAGGACGACTGGCGGACCGAAGTCGCGCTCTACGAGAAGGAGTTGGGCGAGGTTCCGGGCGTACGGCTGCTGTCGCACCAGGACTTCGCGGCCGACGGGTTCAACGTCTTCGGTTACCGGGACGGTTTCAGCCAGCCCGTGGTGGAGGGCAGCGGCGCCGAACCGCTGCCGGGTGACGGACGGCCCATCAAGGCGGGCGAGTTCGTCCTCGGCCACCCGAGCGAGACGGGCGTGCCGCTGCCCGTGCCGGCGCCGGACGTCCTGGGCCGCAACGGCACGTATGTCGTCTTCCGCAAGTACCACTCGCATGTCGCCGCCTTCAACAAGTGGCTGCACGACAACGCCGCCACCGAGGCCGAACGGGAGCTGCTGGCCGCCAAGTTGGTCGGCCGCTGGCGCAGCGGCGCGCCGCTCGCGCTCTCCCCGGAGCGCGACACCCCGGCGATCGGCGAGGACCCGAACCGCATCAACGACTTCGACTACTCCGCCGATCCGCGCGGACTGCGCACCCCGCTCGGCTCCCACATCCGTCGGATGAACCCGCGCGACACCCGGCTGACGGTCCTGTCCGACGTCAACATCCGCCGGATCATCCGGCGCGGCACCTCCTACGGCACCCCGCTGCCCCCGGACCGCCTCAAGGACGACGGGAAGTCGCGCGGACTGGACTTCATCGCGCTGGGCGCGCGGGCGATCGACAACGTCGAGTTCCTCCAGAGCGAATGGGTCGGTTCCGGCAACTTCATGGGCCTGGGCAAGGAGAAGGACCCGATGATCTCGCTCCAGGACAAGGGCGCCTACTTCACCGTGCCCGGCACCCCGCCGCGCCGGGTGCAGAACATCCAGTCCTTCAACACCCTGCTCGGCGGTGAGTACTTCTTCATGCCGAGCCTGTCCGCCATCCGCTGGCTCGCCGGCAGCTGACCCCCACTTCGCGCGGAGGCCGTCATGAACTCGTACGTCCGTTACAGCCCCGACCTCGAACAGCCCTTCCCCGACGAGGAGGAACTCGTCCGCCAGGTCGTCGCGGCCATGGGCAGGGCCAATCGGCAGGTCGCCGACAAGCACCGCCACGGCCTGCGCGACGCCCACGCCAAGAGCCACGGCGTCCTCGCGGGCGAGCTGCGCGTCCAGCCCGATCTCCCCGCCCACCTCGCCCAGGGCCTCTTCGCCGAACCGGCCACCTACCCGGTGATCGTCCGCTTCTCCACCGCCCCCGGCGACCTGCGCTCCGACCAGGTGCCCGTCCAGCGCGGCCTCGCGATCAAGGTGATCGGCGTCCCCGGGGCCCGCGCCCTCGACGACGGTTTCACCACCCAGGACTTCCTCCTCGTCAACCACCCCACGCTGCCCTTCGGCAACATCGCCGAGTACGCCAAACTCCAGGACCTGCTGGAGAAACAGCCCCGCCAGAGCGACCAGCAGCTCCAGCTCACCGGTACGGCCGCCCGCGTGGCCGCCAAGGCCCTCACCCGCGCGGGACGCCCGCTGCCGCCCGCCGTCGAGACACTGGCCGCCGCCAACGACCACATCCTCGGCGAGACCTTCCACTCCATGGCCGCGCTGCGCTACGGCGACCACGTGGCGAAGATGTCCGCCGCACCCCGCTCGGCGAACGTCAGGGCCCTCACCGGCAGCCACGTCGACAAGAAGGCCGGTGAGTCCGCCCTGCGTGACCTTGTCGTCGACTTCTTCGCGCACCACAGCGCCGAGTACGACCTCCGCGCCCAACTGTGCACGGACGCCGACCGGATGCCGGTGGAGGACGCGTCGGTCCTGTGGCCCGAGGAACTCTCCCCGCACCAGACCGTGGCTGTGCTGCATCTGCCCGCCCAGGACGCCTACAGCGACGCCCGCCGGCACTACGCCGACGACGTCCTCTCCTTCAGCCCCTGGCACGCCCTGGAAGCACACCGGCCGCTGGGCTCGATCATGCGCTCACGGCGTGCCGCGTATCCGGCCTCCAGTGATTTCCGCCACCGCATCAACGGCATCGACCCGCAGGAGCCCACCGACATCAAGGAGCTGCCCGCCTGACCAGGTCCCGACCGACCCCGGATGCGGTCGCGGGGCGGTCGGGACCGGCGTGCCAGAATGGAGAAGTCCATTCTCCGTTCCGGCTTCTTCGAGGTTCCGTCGTGTCCCAGTCCGTCGGCCGTGTGCCCCAGCGTCGCAACGCACGGTCCAACCGGGCACGCATCCTCGCCACCGCCCGCCAGGAACTCGGGCGGAATCCCGACGTCACCCTGGAGGAGCTGGCCCGCGCCGCAGGGGTCGTACGGCGCACGCTGTTCGGGCATTTTCCCGGGCGCGCGGCCCTGCTGGACGCGCTCGCCGAGGAGGCAGCCGAGGCGCTCCAGGCCGCCGTGGCGGACGGGGCGGGGGCGGACGAGCCGGCCGATCGGGCGCTCGCGCAGTTCTCGTTGTCGCTGTGGCCTGTGGGCGACCGGTACCGGATGCTGCTGGCGCTGGCCCGGCGGGACCTCGGCATGGACCGGGTCGCCGGGATCCTGGAGCCCGCCCGGGTGCGGGTCACGGCCATCCTGGAGCGCGGCCAGCGGGACGGACTCTTCCACTCCCACCTGCCGGCCCCTGTGTTGAGTGCCGGTCTGGAGTCGATGACGGTCGCGCTGCTGGAGGAGGTCAACACCGGGGCGCTGGAGGACGACGGCACCCGGGTGGCCGTCACCACGCTCATCGCGGCCGGTGTGGCAGAGAAGCGCGCGCAGGTCGTCGTCGACGAGGTGGCCGCCGCCGAGGGGTGAGATCGCCCTGCATTCCGTACGTGACCCCGGTGCGAAGCGCCGGGGTCTTTCCGTGTCCGCCCTCACTTCTTTAGTTACCCTCAGATGTGCAATTATCTTGGGCATGAACTTCGGCGGACCAGATGATCTGGCCTTCTCCCACCCTGCGCCGGTGGCGGTCCTCGGCGACAGGTATGAACTGCGGCTGCTGCTCGGCTCCGGAGGCATGGCCGAGGTGCACCTCGCGCACGATCTCCGGCTCGACCGCGGCGTCGCGGTGAAGACGCTGCGCACCGACCTCGCCCACGATCCGGCGCTCCAGGAGCGGTTCCGGCGAGAGGCCCAGTCCACCGCCTCGCTCAACCACCCGGCCATCGCCGCCGTCTACGACACGGGCGAACACCTCTCGTACGGGGCGCAGTTGCCGTACCTCGTGATGGAGTACGTCGACGGCACGACCCTGCGCGAGGCCCTGCACTCCGGACCGCCGATGACCGTCGAACGCGCCCTGGAGGTCACGGCCGGCGTCCTGGAGGCGCTCGCCCACTCCCACCAGCACGGCATCGTGCACCGGGACATCAAGCCGGCCAACGTCATGGTGACCTGGTCCGGCCAGGTCAAGGTCATGGACTTCGGCATCGCCCGTGACGCACGGGACATCGGCATGACCCAGACCTCCCTGGTGATCGGCACCGCGCAGTACCTGTCCCCGGAGCAGGCGATGGGGCACGCCGTCGACGCTCGTTCCGACCTGTACTCGGTGGGCTGTCTCCTGTACGAACTCCTCACCCTGCGCACGCCGTTCACCGGCGACTCACCGATGGCGGTGATGTACCAGCACGTCCAGGAGGAGCCGCGGCCGCCGAGTCTCTACAACCCCGAGGTCGGCCCCCAGGTCGACACGACCGTCCTGCGGGCACTGGCGAAGGACCCCGCGTATCGCTACCGGTCCGCGGGAGAGATGCTCGCCGCTGTCGAGGCGTGCCTCGGGGCGCGGACCGTCCTGGCCCCGGCGGTCGAGGGTGGTGACGAGGAGCCCGAGGGCGCTGACCCCGCGGAGAGCGACCGACGCGGCGCAAAGGGCGCGCTGATCGCGGTGGGGGTCGCGGTCGTCGTCGCGGCAATCGTGCTCGGCTGGTTCATGTTCGGGCGCGGTACGGCCGACGACGGCAAGGCGGACGTACCCGATCTCGTCGGACAGACCCTGGAGGAGGCCCGACGTACGGCGGACAACGTCGGGCTCACGCTCACCGTCACCGAGAAGGAGCCCTGTGCCGACCAGCCCAAGGGCCACATCTGCGAGCAGACCCCGCTCGACGGACGGCTCGACAAGGGCGAGGCCGTGTCGGTCACCGTCTCCACCGGGGCGCCGAAGGTGGAGGTGCCGGACGTCACGGACAAGGACGAGGACGACGCGTCCCGCATCCTGGAGGACAAGGGCTTCAAGGTGAAGCTCCGGCACAAGGTGGCCACCGAGGACGCCGGGACGGTCCTGGAACAGGACCCGGCCGGAGGCGAGTCGGTCGAGAAGGGCACCGAGATCACCCTCACGGTGGCCAAGGAGGCCGAGAAGGCCACGGTTCCCGACCTCACCGGCAGCACCCTCAGCGAGGCCCGCAGGCTGCTCGCCGAGCATGACCTCGAACTGGGCGATACCACCGAGGTGGAGAGCGGTGCCGAGGCCGGGACGGTCGTCGGGCAGAGCAGTACCGCGGGTCAGGAGGTCGACCCCGGCTCGTCCGTCGACGTCCGGATCGCCAGGTCGGTGCAGACCGTGCAGATCCCGACCGACATCGTCGGCAAGACACTTGCCGAGGTCCGGAGCGAACTGGGTGGCCTCGGCCTCCGGGTGACCGTCGCCTCCGGGTACTCCCAGGCCTCCGACGCCGTGGTCACGTCGAGCACCCCGCAGGCCGGGAGCGAGGCCGAGGCGGGCAGCACGGTGGCCGTCGTCACCGAGGAGCCCCAGGACACGTCGTCGGACGACGGAACACCGGCCGCCGACACGGCGACCACGCCGGCCTCGACGACAGACGGCCAGTAGGGCGTCGCCGACACCGAGTCCCACCGTCCTGCCCGTACCGAGACCCGCGCGCCGAAACAGCCCCGTTCATGCGGCAGTACGGGCAGCTGCCGGTGCGAGGAGGGCACAGGCCTCCCGGCTCGCAGTGCCGAGTCCGATCACGGCCTCGGCCACCTCGGATCCCATCTCCACCTGGCGTCACAGTTCCCGCGGGGCTGCGGAGATGTGCCCGCCGTCCGCGAACCGCCGCTGCGCGATGTCCAGGTCGCGCAGCCGGCCGTCCAGACACGGGTCGGCCGTCAGCCGGGACACGTACGCGTCGATCCGGGCGGCCAGACGCGCGCTCAACCAGGCCCCACTGGTCTCCAGCAGCCTGCCGCGTACGGTCGTGTCCAAGAACGACCAGTGCGCCGCACCTTCCCCCACCACCGACACCACCGCGCCGCCCGGACGCACCGCGGCACGGAACTCCTCCTGCGCGTGTTCCAGCGTCCCGTCTGTGAGCTGCCGGCGGACCGCGGCGAGAGCGCCGTCGTCCCGGTTCGGCTTCCAACCCTTGAGTGCCGCCTGCGCAGTCCGCTCCATCGCCGGGAGCGCGGCGGACCCGCCTTCAAGACGAGCCCCGGGCCCGGTGACCAGCCGGGGCACGGGCGCGGCGGAATCACCGGCCACCCGCGTGGCCGGATGCCGCCCGGTACGTGCTTCCACCACCCCGGCCTGCACCATCGCGACCCGGTTGAGGAGCATGAGGGCCAGCGGGACGCCGAACGAGGCGGCCGTCACGGACGAGAAGACCCGCCCGACTCGGCGTCAAGCCGGCGGTCGCGAACCGAGCCGCTTTTCCGTAGCCACCTCGGCCACCCGGGGGCGGACATACGCCGGAGAGTAACAAAAATGAAGTCAGTTCAGTATCGGACGGTGGGGTGGTGATCGTGCGTGAGCGATGGACCCGGAAGGCGCTTCG
>NZ_JBEYVC010000072.1:0-47841 GCF_040643855.1 Streptomyces sp. NPDC047072
CCGGCGGTTCCCAGGACACCGTGCCGCCGTGGCCTCCCTGGGCCGGGGTGAAGGTGAGCTGTTCCGGTGCTCCCGGCGCGATGGGCAGTTCGAGGGCCGTGTGCCCGGCCAGCGCGGCCTGCTCCAGGAGCCAGCCGGTGACCGCGCGGCCGCGCCGCTCGTCGTCCGGACCGCACTCCGCGCCGAGCAGCGCCCGCGCGAACCCGTCCGCCTGCTCGGGCCGCACACCGGCGACCCGCAGCAACTGCCAGGGATCCTCCCGCAGCACCGCGCCCGCGCCCTCCCCGAGCGCGCCGGCGACCTGCCCAGCAAGCGCCTCGGGCGCACCGCCCTCGACCAGCACCCCCCGAGCGTCCTCGACGCTCTCGGGAGTGGGCCCGGCAGCGGCTCCCACCGGCCCGAGGACTCCGGGTCCTACGGGGGCTCCGGCGAGCGTTCCGGTGCCGCCGACGGCCCCGCCGAGGGCGCCAGCGCGACCGGCGGCCCCAACCACCCCGGCCCCGGAGCCGGCCCCACTGACCGAGCCACCCCCGCCGACGGAGTCACCCGCCCCGGCGGCGCCGTAGGAAGCGCCCTCCTCGGCAGAACGTCCCGCACCGCCCACCCCCGCGGACCCGTCCCTCTCCACCGACGCCGCTCGCGGCCCGGGCACCGGCTCCCGCGACGGCTCGCCGAACACGGCGGAGGGGGCTTTCCCCCCGCCCTCCACGGCTCGTACGGCGGCCAGCAGATCCGCCGCCTTCCCGCTCAGCTTGGCCCCGCTCTCGACGGGCGCCTTCTTCTCGGCCTTGCGCCGCGCGATCCGCTCCCGCTCCAGCCGCTGCGCGGCCAACTCGGCCGCGGCCTCGGACACCTGAGGCGCAGCCTTCTCACCGCCGGCCGCGTCGGCCCCGGCGTCCGTTCCGTCGGCCGCTTCGGAGCCCGCATCCGCGTCGCCCCCGCCACCACCGGCTTCGGAGTCACGCTCCTGGTCGGCCTCCGCCTCGGGGCCATCCGCCCGGTCCGCCTCCGCCCCCGCAGACGCGGAAGGCTCGCCACCCACCACGCCGTCCTCGCCCCCGGCGCCCCCCGCGGTCCCCCTCACGTCCCCACCGTTCTCGCTCCCGGCCTCCACGGCCACCCCTCCTGCGGCCGTTCCGCCGGAGGCACCCGCACCCGGCTTCGTGTTCTCCGTGGGCTCCGTGCTCACAGCGTGCTCCAGTCGTGATCGGGATAGCGGTGCACGGGCGCCGACACATCGTCCAGCGCCCGGCAGATCTCGTCAGGAAGACTAAGGGCCTCCACTGACAAAGCGGCCGTGAGCTGCTGCGCGTTGCGCGCGCCGACGATCGGCGCGGCCACCCCGGGCCGGTCCCGGACCCACGCGAGGGCCACCTGAAGAGGCGTCACCGCGAGCCCGTCCGCGGCCGTGGACACCGCGTCGACGATCCGGCTCGCCGTGTCGTCCAGATAGGGCTCGACGAAGGGCGCGAGGTGCTCGGAGGCGCCGCGTGAGTCGACGGGGGTCGTATTGCCCCGGTACTTGCCGGTGAGCACACCTCGGCCCAGCGGCGAGGACGGCAGCAGCCCGATGCCGAGATCGAGCGCGGCGGGCAGCACCTCGCGCTCGACGCCCCGCTGGAGCAGGGAGTACTCCAACTGCGTCCCGGCCAGCCGGGTCCGCAGCCCGGGCGCGGCCAGCTGCCAGGTGCCCGCCTTGGCGAGCTGCCAGCCGCAGAAGTTGGACACCCCGGCATACCGCGCCCGCCCGCTGCCGACCGCGAGGTCGAGGGCGTGGAGCGTCTCCTCCAACGGGGTGTGGGGGTCGTAGGAGTGGATGTGCCACAGGTCGACGTAGTCCGTGCCGAGCCGGGCCAGCGAGGCGTCCAGCGCGGAGAGAAGATGCCCGCGCGAGCCGTCGACGCGGACGTCCGGGTCGGGCACGCTGCCCGCCTTCGTGGAGATCACCAGGTCCCGGCGCGGGACCAGGCCCTCTATGAGGCGTCCGAGCAGGTACTCGGCCTCTCCGTCGCCGTACACGTCCGCCGTGTCGACGAGCGTCCCGCCCGCCTCCCAGAACGTCTTCAAGAGGTCCGCGGCGTCGTGCTCGTCGGTGTCCCTGCCCCAGGTGAGGGTGCCCAGTCCGATGCGGGACACGCGCAGGCCGGTCCGGCCGAGATGCCTCTGCTCCATGGACGCCGAGATTACTGGCCAGAACATGTCGCGTGGGGGCCTGTGGACAACCAGTTTCGCGCGCTTCGCCGCCGTCTGCCTGCGAGGACGGGCGCCGCGGCCCGCCACTGTGCGGGACGCGACAGTTCGCCACCGCCCTTCTCACGCTAGGGTCTTGTGAACAGGGACGTTACTGATCGGTAAGGGGAATCGGCCATGCAGCTCGGGATCAACCTCGGCTACTGGGGCGCCGGAATGGACGCGGACAACCTCGCCGTCGCCCAGGAGGCCGACCGGCTCGGATACGCCGTCTGCTGGGCCGCCGAGGCGTACGGCTCGGACGCCGCCACCGTGCTCACCTGGGTCGCCGCCCAGACCGAGCGCATCGACGTCGGCTCCGCCATCTTCCAGATCCCGGCCCGTCAGCCGGCGATGACCGCCATGACCGCCGCCACGCTCGACTCGCTCTCCGGCGGCCGCTTCCGCCTCGGCCTCGGCGTCTCCGGGCCGCAGGTCTCCGAGGGCTGGTACGGCGTCAAGTTCGACAAGCCGCTGGCACGCACGCGTGAGTACGTCGAGATCGTGCGCAAGGCCATGGCGCGCGAGCGGCTGTCGTACGAGGGACAGCACTGGACGCTGCCGCTGCCCGGCGGCCCCGGCAAGCCGATCAAGCTGACCGTGCACCCCGAGCGCGAGCACATCCCGCTGTACATCGCGGCGATCGGACCGAAGAACCTGGAGCAGACCGGTGAGATCGCGGACGGCGCCCTGCTGATCTTCCCCTCCGCGGAGCACCTGGAGGACACCGCGATCCAGTACCTGCGCGCGGGCCGCGAGAAGGCGGGCAGGACCCTGGACGGGTTCGACATCTGCCCGACCCTTCCGCTCGCCCTCGGTGAGGACAAGGACGTGACCACCCTCGCCGACACCTTCCGCCCCTACACCGCGCTCTATGTGGGCGGTATGGGCAGCCGCAAGCAGAACTTCTACAACCAGCTCGCCCAGCGCATGGGCTTCGAGGCGGCGGCCGCCGAGATCCAGGACAAGTACCTGGCCGGCGACAAGGACGGCGCCGCGGCCGCCATCCCGCACGACCTGATCGACAAGACGACCCTGCTCGGCTCCGTGGACCGCATCGCCGACCGGATGAAGGAGTACGCGGCCGCCGGCGTCACCACCCTGACCCTGGCCCCCGCCGGCTTCACCCTCGACGAGCGTCTCGCCTCGCTGCGGGCCGGCACCGAGGCCCTGGAGCGCGCCGGCCTCGCATAAGGCAACGGCGTCAGGAAAGTTCTGCGGCCGTGGTGGGGGCTCGGGGGTCTTCCCCGCCACGGCCGTCACGTGAATCAACGCGCCCGCGCCCGCGCGGTTACGCCCCCGGCGTGACTCCATGGGTCCTCCTTTTGGCGGAGTTGTCCGACACAGCTGTTGCAGCACCCCTCGCGCCGCATTTGACTCGTTCTTTGCGGAATGCCGCGGAGCCCCCGCAGAGGCCGCCAGAGAGGTGCCCACGATGCTTTCGGCCAAGAGCCTGTTCCAGGAGATCCTCGACAACGACGAGTCCTTCCGCCTGTTCTGCTCCATCGCGGCCAGCGGGGAGTCTCAGGGCGGCTGGGAGAACGCCCGCATCGCCGCGCTGGTGCCGCAGGACGAGCGCGCCCTCGCCCCCAAGATCACCCGGCACGGCGCCGACGAGGACAAGCACGGGCGCATCTTCAACGCCCTGATGAAGAAGCGGCACCTGGAGCCGGTGCCGGTCCCGCCGGAGACCGACTACACGATGCTCCTGGAGAAGCACGGCATCGGCCTGGCCCACGAGAAGCTCAAGAGCGACGAGCGGTTGACCGTGCAGGACATCGTCACCTACCTCGCCCACAGCCGGGTCACCGAACAGCGCGCCTCCGAGCAGATGGACCTGCTGCGCAAGCACTTCGCCGACCACCCCGACCTCGGCCGCGCGGTCAAGATGATCTCCAACGACGAGGACAACCACCTCGCCTACTGCCACGAGGAGTTGCTGCGGTTCGCGTACGCCGGCCACGGCCGCGCCATCCAGCGCACGCTCCGCGAGTGCGCGCTGGCCGAGATCCGCGTCTACCGGGACGTCAGCCTCGCGGTGATGTCCCACATGGGCCGCATCCTCGGCTGGTCCCGGGCCAAGGCCGCCGTCCTCGCCGCGGGCATCCACGCCGTGTACGCCTACGAACGGGCGGGCGGCTGGCGCCGGATGGTCTCCCTGAGGATGCCGGAACGGCGCGACGCACTCGGCGGACCCGCGACCTCCGCCCCCGAATTCGCCTGAGCCGAAGCCGAAGCTACAGCCACCCCCGGCGCTTGAACGTCCGGTACAGCAGCACCTCCAGGACGGCCATCACCGCGATCACCGCCGGATACGACCACACCCAGTGCAGCTCGGGCATGTGGTCGAAGTTCATGCCGTAGATCCCCGCGATCATCGTGGGGATCGCGGCCATGGCCGCCCACGCTGAGATCTTGCGCATGTCGTCGTTCTGCCGGACGCTCATCTGCGCGAGATGCGCCGACAGGATGTCCGACACCAGCCGGTCCAGGCCCTCCACCGACTCGTTCACGCGCGCGAGATGGTCGTTGACGTCCCGGAAGAAGGGCCGCGCCCGCTCGTTCACGAACGGCACCGTCCCGCCGAACGCCCCCACGCCCGCGAGCCGGGTCAGGGGCACCGTGAGCGGCCCGGTGGCCCGGCGGAACTCCAGGACCTGCCGCTTGAAGGTGTAGATCCGCGAGGCGGTGTTCCGCGAGCCGCCGCCGTCCGGCGAGAACACCTCCGCCTCCAGCTCCTCCAGGTCGGTGCCGAGTTCGGTCGCGACCTCCAGGTAGTGGTCCACGACCGCGTCGGCGATCGCGTACAGCACCGCCGTGGGTCCCTTGCCGAGCAGCTCCGGCTCGTGCTCCAGCCGTTCCCGTACGGCCTTCAGGGGCGCCCCCTCGCCATGACGTACGGTCACCACGAAGCCGTCGCCGAGGAAGAGCATCACCTCGCCGGTGGAGACGGCGTCGCTCTCGGGCTCGTAGAGGACCGGCTTGAGGACCAGGAAGAGCGAGTCGTCGTACACCTCCAGCTTGGGCCGCTGGTGGGCCTTGAGGGCGTCCTCCACGGCAAGCGGATGCAGCCCGAACTCCTGGGTGACCAGTTCGAACTCCTTCTCCGTCGGCTCGTGCAGCCCGATCCACACGAAGCCGCCCGCCGCCCGCGCCGCGTCCAGCGCGTCGGAGAGGTCCTCGGGGCCGTCCGCGCGGTGCCCGTCCCGGTAGATCCCGCAGTCGACGATCACGGAGCGTATTCTCCCTTCGCCCGCACGCCACGGCATCCGGGCGTGCGCCTACCCTGGGCCGCATGCCCACGTTGATCCTGGTCCGGCACGGACGATCCACCGCCAACACCGAGGGACTGCTCGCCGGGTGGACGCCCGAGGTCGCCCTGGACGAACGCGGCGCCACGCAGGCCGCCGCGCTGCCCGGACGGCTCGACGGGGTGCCCATCGCCGAGGTGGTCGTCAGCCCGCTCCAGCGCTGTCAGGAAACGATTCAGCCGCTGCTGGAGGCCCGGCCGGGCGTGACCGCGCACACCGAGGAGCGGATCGGCGAGTGCCACTACGGCGACTGGTCCGGCCGCAAGCTCGCCGAACTCATGGACGAGCCCCTCATGGAGGTCGTCCAGGCGCACCCGTCGGCCGCCGCCTTCCCGGGCGGTGAGTCCATGCGGGCCATGCAGACCCGCGCCGCCGAGGCGGTACGCGAGTGGAACGCGCGCGTGGAGCGCGATCACGGCGCCGACGCCACGTACCTCATGTGCTCGCACGGCGACATCATCAAGGCGCTCGTGGCGGACGCACTCGGACTTCATCTCGACCTCTTCCAGCGGATCTCCGTAGAACCGTGTTCCATCACCGTCATCCGTTACACCCGTCTCAGGCCGTTCCTCGTGCGCCTGGGCGACACCGGTGACTTCGCCTCCCTGGTGCCGCGCGAGGAGCCGCAGGGCGGTGACGCTCCGGTCGGTGGTGGTGCGGGCGCACCGTGATCGTCGGGCGCAGTAGGGTGAAGCGGTCCGCGCAACCGCGTTCACGCATGGACGATCCCGTACTCACGAACTCAATGGAGACAGGACGTGTCCCGTCAGGTGTTCCTCTATGACCCTCCGGACCGCTTCGTGGCGGGCACGGTCGGACTGCCCGGACGCCGTACGTTCTTCCTCCAGGCCACGGCCGGCCCCCGAGTGACCAGCGTGGCCCTGGAGAAGACGCAGGTGGCCGCCCTCGCCGAACGCATGGACGAACTGCTCGACGAGGTGGTGCGCCGCAGCGGCGGCAGCGCCTCCGTCCCGGCGGTGGCCCCGACCGAGGTCTCCGACACCGGCCCCCTCGACACCCCCGTCGAGGAGGAGTTCCGGGTCGGCACCATGGCCCTCGCCTGGGACGGCGAGGAGCAGCGCATGATCGTCGAGGCGCAGGCCCTCGTGGAGCTGGAGGCCGACTCCGAGGAGGACCTCGCCGAGGCCGAGGAGCGGCTCCTCCAGGACGAGGAGAACGGGCCCCCGATGCTGCGGGTCCGCCTCACCGGCGCTCAGGCGAGAGCCTTCGCCAAGCGCGCCCTCGACGTCGTCAACGCGGGCCGACCGCCGTGCCCGCTGTGCAGCCTCCCGCTCGACCCGGAAGGACACGTATGTCCGCGCCAGAACGGATACCGCCGCGGAGCGTGACCACGGCAGAGCTGCTCACCCGGGGTGAGCTGACGGTACGCGGACAGATCCGGGACGCCTCCAACGCGGTCTTGCAGTGCTCCGTCTCCTACGACGGCCAGGAGGCGCTCTGCGTCTACAAGCCGGTCCGCGGCGAGAGACCCCTCTGGGACTTCCCCGACGGCACCCTCGCCCAGCGCGAGGTCGCCGCGTACGAGGTGTCCGAGGCGACCGGCTGGGGGCTGGTCCCGCCCACCGTGTTGCGCGACGGGCCGTACGGCGAGGGCATGTGCCAGCTGTGGATCGAGGGCGAGGCCGGATCCGAACTGCTGGCCCTGGTCGACGCGGAGGAGCCGGAGCCCGGCTGGAAGGCCATCGGCCTCGCCGAGGTCGGCGAAGGCAAGACGGCACTCTTGGTGCACGCCGACGACGAACGGCTGCGGCGGCTGGCCGTCCTCGACGCCGTCCTCAACAACGCCGACCGCAAGGGCGGGCATCTGCTGCCCGCCGCCGAGGGCCGTCTCTACGGCATCGACCACGGAGTGACCTTCAACACCGAGAACAAGCTGCGCACGCTGCTCTGGGGCTGGGCGGGGGAGCCCCTGACACCGGAGGCGGTCGACGTCCTCAAGGGGCTCCAGGAGGCGCTCGGGACCGCGGGAGCGCTGACCGAACGGCTGACGGCGCTGATCACCGCCGTAGAACTGGACGCCACGCGCGCGCGTGTCGACGCGCTGCTGGCCTCCGGGAAGCACCCCGAGCCGAGCGGGGAGTGGCCGGCCATTCCGTGGCCGCCCGTGTAGCTGCACAGGGGCCCGTATCACGCAAGTACGCCTTACCGGCCATCCGGCCCGGTCCGGCTCGTATACGGAACATCCGTCCGGGTTAGGCTCATGTACATGCATGCCTGGCCCGCTTCCGAGGTCCCCGCCCTGCCTGGTCAGGGCCGCGACCTGAGGATCCACGACACCGCGACCGGTGGTCTCGTCACCCTCGACCCCGGTCCCGTCGCCCGTCTCTATGTCTGCGGCATCACGCCGTACGACGCCACCCACATGGGGCACGCGGCCACCTACAACGCGTTCGACCTCGTGCAGCGCGTGTGGCTCGACACCAAGCGGCAGGTTCACTACGTCCAGAACGTCACCGACATCGACGACCCGCTGCTCGAACGGGCCGAGCGGGACAGCGTCGACTGGGCCGCCCTCGCCGAGAAGGAGACGGCCCTCTTCCGCGAGGACATGACCGCGCTGCGCATGCTCCCGCCGCGGCACTACATAGGCGCCGTCGAGTCGATACCCGGGATCGTCCCGCTGGTGGAGCGCCTGCGGGACGCCGGCGCGGCCTACGAGCTCGAAGGGGACGTCTACTTCTCCGTCGAGTCCGACCCGAACTTCGGCCGGGTCTCGAACCTCGACGCGGCCGCCATGCGGCTGCTGTCCGCCGAGCGCGGCGGTGACCCGGACCGGCCGGGCAAGAAGAACCCGCTCGACCCGATGCTGTGGATGGCCGCCCGCGAGGGCGAGCCCAGCTGGGACGGCGGCTCCCTGGGGCGCGGTCGCCCCGGCTGGCACATCGAGTGCGTCGCGATCGCCCTCGACCACCTGGGCATGACCTTCGACGTCCAGGGCGGCGGCTCCGACCTCGCCTTCCCGCACCACGAGATGGGCGCCTCCCACGCCCAGGTGCTGACCGGCGAGTTCCCGATGGCCAAGGCGTACGTCCACGCCGGCATGGTCGCCCTGCACGGCGAGAAGATGTCGAAGTCCAAGGGCAACCTGGTCTTCGTCTCCGCGCTGCGCCGGGACGGCGTCGACCCCGCCGCGATCCGGCTCGCGCTCCTCGCCCACCACTACCGGGCCGACTGGGAGTGGACCGACCAGGTCCTCCAGGGCGCCGTTGATCGGCTCGGGCGCTGGCGTGCCGCCGTCTCCCGGCCGGACGGTCCGTCCGCCGAGGCGCTCGTCGAGGAGATCCGCGAGGCCCTCTCCAACGACCTGGACGCGCCGGCCGCGCTGGCAGCGGTGGACCGCTGGGCCGAGCTTCAGGGGGAGCAGGGTGGTACGGACATCGGGGCGCCCGGTGTGGTGACACGTGCGGTGGACGCGCTGCTGGGCGTGGCGTTGTAGCAGGTCCTGAGAAGGGGCGCTTCCTCCCCGCGGAGCTTGTGGTGCTCGCGGAGGGAAGCGCCCCTTCCCGCTGTTCAGGCGTCGGTCAGAAGCGCTGGATCCGTACGCTGCGCAGCACGTTCGGCGACTGGCCGTCCCAGACGCCGACGACCTGGTGGCCGAAGGCGAACGCCTGCTGGATCTGCTGGTGGAGCTGCGGCGACGGTGTGGTCAGGCTGCGGAACTGTCCGTCGATCCGCAGGAAGATCTGCTGCGGCTGGCCCGGGAGCGGCTGGACGATGTCGATGAAGGCGTCGGCCACGCCGGCGGCGAGCGACTGGGTCTGGACCTGCTGCACCACGGACTGGGTGAGCTGCTGGATCTGCTGCTCCTGCTGGTTCTGTTGCTGCTGCTGGCCCAAGCCCTGCTGCTGTCCTCCCATTTGCTGGAGGAGCTGCTGGTAGGGCTGCTGCTGCCCCAGTTGTTGGAGCTGCTCCAGAGAACCGGAACCGCCCTGTTGCTGATATGGCGACGTGCTCGGGAACTGCTGGCCCATCTGCGGGGTGATGCTCATACGGGTGTCACCTTCCCTTGATGGAGTCGGGTCGTGCCGTGCGGGGACCGTCAGCCGGTGACGACCAGGCCGACGATCTCGTCGTCCGAGAACCACACCCGGACGTCGGGCCGTCCGCCCGCGAACGCGGCGTGCACCGCCTGCCGGATCTCGGGGGACGGGTGGTTGAGGTTGCGCCAGGCACCGGCCACGAACAGCCGGAGCCGTGGCGGGAGTTCACGGGGATAGGGCAGCAACTCGTCCCAGTACCGCTCCGCGTGGCCCGAGCCGACCGCCTCGGGGAGCAGCCGGGTGACCGCCGCCTTGATGTCGGGCCGGTTGCCGATCCGTTGGGACGCGGGCCGGTCCGGCGCGTCCTGCTGCGGGGAACCCGTGGCGCGCAGCACCGCCCGGGCGCGCTCCGGGGTCATCGCCGGCTGGGCGGCCGCCTTGAGCATGCCCTGGAGCGCGACCAGCGCGCCGGCCACCACCGGGGCGGCGGCGGACGTACCGGAGAACGTGTCCGTGTACCAGGCGATCTCCTCGGGCCCGCCCTGGAGGTCGCCGGGCCGGTCCCAGAAGCCGCCGGTGGTGGTGACCTCGCGGCCCCAGCCCTGGGCGTCCACGCGCGCGCCGTAGTTGGAGAAGGCGAGCCGGGAGCGGTCCGGGCCGTGGTCGCGGCCGTGCGTGCCGGGCGGCGGGGCGCCCGCGCCGACCAGGACCGCGCCCGAGGACTGGTTGGAGGGGTTGAAGGGGTTGCGCCACCACTCGGGGAACTCGTCGGGACGGCGCTCGTAGAGGGCGTCGTCCAGGGACTCGCCGCCGTTGCCCGCGGCGGCCACGACCAGCACGCCCTTGGCGGTCGCGTACCGCACCGCCGCGAAGTCGTCCGGCCACCACTCGATCGGGACGTACCCGCGCTGGTCGTCGCGGATCTCGTGGTCGAACCGCGGTCCGGGGCGGTGCAGTTCGACCAGGACGACGTCACCGGGGCCGAGCCGCTCGGCCGCCGCCTGGATCGCGGCCGCCGTGCCGATGTCCTGGAAGGACGCGGCCGCGGTCACCGCCTCCGGCACGATCCCGGTCACCCCGCGCTCGCCCCGGTCGCCGCCGATCACGCCGATCACGGCGGTGCCGTGGTTGCGCCAGGCCACATCGGTCAGCGGGGTGCCCACGACGACTCCGGCGAGCTTGGCGGCCAGGTCCTCGTGGCCCAGCTGCCAGGCGCCCTCGACGTCGATCACGGTCACCCCCTGACCCGTTCCACCGGGGCGCTGCCAGGCCCAGTGGGCGTCGATGCCCTCGGGTGCGGGGCGCAGATAGCCCTGCCGGCCGGTGAAGTCGGGCGTGGCGGGGGCGCCCTCCTTGAGCCGGCGCCGGTCGTCGGCCACCGTCGCGGGCACGGCGGGCGGCTTCACGTACGCGGTGTCGATCTCCGGCAGCGCGGCGATCCGGGCCCGCAGCTCCTCGACCCGGCCACCACCTCCGCGTACCCGGTAGAACTGCGCGAGGTCGGGAACGTCCTCGGCGCCGAGGGTGCCGACGCTCTGCCGGAGCCGTTCCTCGCCGCCGAACAGCGGTTCCAGGGCGAGCTGTTCGTCGCCGAGGAACATGTTGAGCGCCGACACGTCCGCGCCCGCCGCCGAGCGCACGCCCTCGGCCTCGGCCCGCAGCCGGGCCTCGGGGCGGGCGACGACGATCAGTTCCTGTCCGGCCCCACGGTAGGTGAACCCCGCTCCGTCGGGCCCCGGCCCGGTGGCTCCCGGGCCCTGCGGCGGCTGTACCTGTTCGGTCATCGGGTACCGCTCCCTTCGGTCCGTGCGGGTGCCTTCCGGGGGACAACCAAGCACCGCGACGGCAGTCCGTCCAGACCGCGTTCGCCAACTCGGTTTGGAAACAAGTTGAATTGGGTAACCGGTGCAATCCGTCCGGAAATTGATGTCACGTCACAAACCAGCCAAAGGCTGTGGAGGCGGCCGTCATGTGATGGGGTGGGAGCGTCGCTCAACCGTTCGGCCGGCCACCCGCCGGCCCCTTTGCGGAAGGACGCACCGTGGCACCCGCAGACCGTTCCTTCGCACGTCGCACCCTCCTGACCACGACCGCCGCGCTCTCCGGCGCGGCCCTGCTCGGCTCCACCGCGCAGGCGGCCGAAACCCGGCAGGCCGCCTGGCCGACGCAGTTCCCGCTCCCGGACGGCTTCCAGCCCGAGGGCATCACCATCGGCGCGCGGCCCTTCGCGTACTTCGGCTCACTCGCCGACGGCTCCGTCTACCGGGCGAGCCTCGCCACCGGCCGGGGCTCGGTCGTCGTGAAGGGCGCCGGGCGCCCGACCGTGGGCCTCAAGATCGACCGGCACGGCAGACTCTTCCTGGCCGGCGGCGACAGCGGCGAGATCCGGGTCGCCGACGCCCGCTCCGGCGCGACCGAGGTGTACGCCGTCGGCGGGACCTTCGTGAACGACGTGATCCTCACCCCGGGCGCCGCCTGGTTCACCGACTCCTTCAAGCCGGTGCTCTACAGGCTGGCCAAGGGCGGGGTGACGACCGTACCGCTGACCGGCGACTGGCAGCAGGGCCCCGAGTTCACCGCCAACGGCATCGAACGCACCCCGGACGGCCGCGCCCTGCTCGTGGTCAACGTCTTCGCGAACGGCGGCGGCCTCATGCGGGTCGACCCGCGCACCGGCGCCGCCCGCGCCGTCGACCTCGGCACGGCGAAACTCCCCAACGGCGACGGCCTGTTGCTCCTCGGCCGGACCCTCTACGCCGTCCAGCAGGCGCAGAACGCGGTCGACGTCTTCCGGCTGAACGACTCCGGCACCCGCGGCACCGCGATCACCCGCATCACCGACCCGCGCTTCCGCATCCCGACGACGGCCGCCGCCTGGGGCCGGCGCCTGTACCTGCCCAACGCGCGCTTCGACGTGGACCCGACGCCCGCCACCGACTACGACGCGGTGGCGGTGAAGCAGGTCTGAGGCCGCGAAGGGGTGAGGGCGGTACGCCGGTAGCGCACCGCCCTCATCCCTGTGTCTTTTTCAGTCCTCCGCCGACGAGTCCTCGTCGTCCGCGCCCGGCTTCGGGGGCATCGGCGGCTTCGTACGGTCCGGCTGGCCGCCGTCCCGGCGCCGCAGATACCGCTCGAACTCCCGGGCGATCGCCTCGCCCGAGGCCTCCGGCAGCTCCGCGGTGTCCCGGGCCTCCTCCAGCGTCTGGACGTACTCCGCGACCTCGCTGTCCTCGGCGGCCAGCTGGTCCACGCCCACCTGCCAGGCGCGCGCGTCCTCGGCCAGCTCGCCCAGCGGGATCCGTACGTCGATCAGGTCCTCCAGCCGGTTCAGGAGGGCCAGCGTCGCCTTCGGGTTCGGCGGCTGCGAGACGTAGTGCGGTACGGCGGCCCACAGCGACACCGCGGGCACGCCCGCGTGGGTGCACGCCTCCTGGAGGATGCCGACGATGCCCGTGGGGCCCTCGTACTTGGTCTCCTCCAGGTCCATCCGCTGGGCCAGGTCCGGGTCGGACGTGGTCCCGCTGATCGGGACCGGGCGGGTGTGCGGGGTGTCGCCGAGCAGCGCGCCCAGGATCACCACCAGCTCCACGCCCAGTTCGTGGGCGAAGCCCAGCAGCTCGTTGCAGAACGAGCGCCACCGCATCGACGGTTCGATACCTCGGACGAGTACGAGATCGCGCGGCTTCTCGCCGCCGACGCGGACCACCGACAACCTTGTCGTGGGCCACGTGATCTTGCGCACCCCGCCGTCCAGCCACACCGTGGGGCGGTTCACCTGGAAGTCGTAGTAGTCCTCGGCGTCCAGCGCCGCGAACACCTCGCCCTTCCACTCCTTGTCCAGATGCGCGACCGCGGTGGAGGCGGCGTCGCCGGCATCGTTCCAGCCCTCGAACGCGGCCACCATGACCGGGTCGATCAGCTCGGGAACCCCCTCGAGCTCGATCACCCAGGCCTCCTTCCGACGTGCCCTCGCTTGACGAACCAACCTTACGGCGTCCGGCGGGGGCGTCCGCAGCCCCCTTGCACGGGGGAGTGAACGGATCACTGCCCCGTTCACCACCCGGGAACACCCCCCGGTCATCCGAGGTGTCCAGGACCGGAATCCGACGGTCCCCCGGCACCGTAAGCGGGTCCCGCACCCCGTTTCTCACAGCGAGGCGCGTAGCCACTGCTCCACGCTCGCGATGTGGACCGTCGCCCAGGAGCGTGCCGCCTCCGCGTCCCGGTCGCGCAGGGCCGCGAGGATCGCGCGGTGTTCGTGGAGGGTGCGGCTGACCGCGTCCTCCTGGGTCAGGCCGCGCCAGATCCGGGCCCGGGTGGTGGGCCCGGAGAGGCCGTCGAGGAGGGAGCAGAGCACGGAGTTGCCGGAGCTCTGCACGATCCCGCGGTGGAAGTCCAGGTCGCAGGCGACCAGTTCCTCCACCGACGGGGCCTCGCCCAGCTTGTCCAACTGCGCGGAGAGCGCGTCCAGTTGCTGCTCGCTGATCCGGGACGCGGCCATCGCGGTGGCGGCCGGCTCCAGGATCCGGCGCACGGCGAGGAACTCCAGGACCGTGTCGTCGCGGTGGAAGTCCACGACGAAACTCAGCGCCTCAAGGAGGAGTTGCGGGTCCAGGCTGGTCACGTACGTGCCGTCGCCCTGCCGTACGTCCAGGATCCGGATCAGCGACAGCGCGCGCACCGCCTCGCGCAACGAGTTGCGGGACAGCCCGAGTTCGGAGGCGAGCTCGCTCTCCTTGGGGAGCCGGTCGCCGGGGCGCAGCGCGCCGGAGACGATCATGCCCTTGATCTTCTCGATCGCCTCGTCGGTGACTGCCATGACCGGCCTCCCTGTCGTCCCGCCGTCTGCCGAGTCGTCTTCCTGGACGTCTGTCGAGACGTCGGACGTCTCAGCTCATTATGGAGCCTGCTCAGACGAGCGCCTCCAGATCGGCGATCACCGCCCGCTCGTCCAGCGTCCGCAGCTCCCGGCCGCGCATCAGCACCCGCCCGTCCACGACCGTGTCCCGCACGTCCGCCGAGTGCGCGGCGTACGCCAGCGTCGACCAGGGGTCGTGCAGCGGCCGCAGATGCGGCGCGTCCAGGTCGAGCACGACCAGGTCCGCCCGCTTGCCCGCCTCCAGCGACCCCAGGTGCTCCGCGAGCCCGAGAGCCCGCGCCCCCTCGATCGTCGCCATCCGTACGGCCTGCTCGGCACCGACCGCTGTCGGGTCCCCGCCCGCCTTGTGCACGAGCGCCGCCTGCCGTACGGCGCCCAGGACGTCCAGCGTGTTGGAGCTGACGGCCCCGTCCGTGCCGAGCCCGACGGTCACCCCGGCACTCAGCAGCCGCGGCACCGGCGCGATCCCGCAGCCCAGCTTGAGGTTGGAGACGGGGCAGTGGGCGACCGAGGTGCCGGTGCGGGCCAGCGCCGCGATCTCCGGGCCGGTGAGGTCGACGGCGTGCGCGAGGAGCAGGTCGGGGCCGAGCAGCCCGAGCGAGTCGAGCAGTTCGACGGGCCGCTTGCCGTAGCGGACCTCGACGGTGGCGACCTCGGTGGCGTTCTCCGCCGCGTGGATGTGCAGCAGCGCTCCGAACTCCCGCGCCAGGGCGGCGATCTCGGTCAGCTGCTCGGGGGCGAGGGTGTAGGTGGAGTGGGCGAACAGGACCGGACGCCGGCCGGGGCGGGCCGGTCCGCGCGCCTCCAGGTCCTGCCGGGCCCAGGCCAGCCGGTCCTCGTAGGGCATGCCGTCGGGCGGCTCGGGCACGTCCATGAAGGTGGGGCCGGAGTGCAGCCGCCAGCCCGCCTCCCGCGCCGCCTGTTCGGCCGCCTCGTGGAACCAGTACATGTCGAGCGCCGAGGTCACCCCGGCCCGTACGCTCTCGGCGACCGCTAGCCGCACCGCCGCCGCCACGTTCTTCGGCGCGAGCAGCTCGGCCTCCGCGGGCAGCACGCGCTCCAGGAAGCCCTGGAGGGTGACGTCGTCGGCGCGGCCGCGGAGCAGGGTCATCGCCAGGTGGGTGTGCGTGTTGACGAGTCCGGGCAGGACGAGACAGCCCTCGGCGTCAATGGCCTCATCGGCTGTGAACCGGGTACACAGCTCCTCGGCCGGGCCGACGGCGACGATCTCGCCCTCGTGGACCGCGACCGCGCCCTTGTGAACGACGGTTCCGGCTTCGTCGACCGTGAGCACGTCACCGCCGTGAACCAACAGGTCGATGTTCACAGTTGAGTCGGCGTTCACAGCGCGTCCCCATGTTGACACCCGTCACGCTCCTCCGCCAGCAGCCGCAGCGCCTCCAGCGACACCACCGCACCCCGCTCCACCCCGGCCGCGACGACGTCCCGATGCGGGTCGTACACGCTGGTGCCCTCGTCGTCCACCAGCTCGTCCGCGTTCGCCCCGTCCACGACGAGCACGCCGCCCGCGACGAGCCCCCGCAGCGAGGCCGTCACCAGCAGCGCGGACAGCTCCATCTCGATCGCCGCGAGCCCGGCGCCGTCGTAGGAGAAGAGCGGCAGCAGGCCCGGCTGGAAGGCCGCCCGTGTCCACACGATCCCGCGGTGGTGCGGGGCCCCTTCCGCACGGGCCGCCCGCTGCAGCGCGAGGACCGCCTCGGGGGCGGACACCGCCGGGTACTCCGGCGGCAGCAGCTGCTGGGTCACCCCGTCGTCGCGTACGGCCGCCTCCGCGATCACGAGATCGCCGTCGCCGATCCCGGGCTTCATCGCGCCCGCCGTACCGAACCGCAGGATCGTGCGCACCCCCGCGTCCGCCAGCTCCTGGAACAGCAGGATCGCGCCCGGACCGCCCACCCCGTGCGAGGCGACGGTCACCGGCACGCCCTTCCAACTCCCGCTGAACACACGGTATTCGCGGTGGTACGACACCTCCTCGGCACCGTCCAGCAGGGCGGCGACGGCCGCCGCGCGCGCCGGGTCGCCGACGACGACCGCGCGCGGCGGGAGCCCGGTGCGGGGTATGCGGGTGACGGGCAGCAGGTCCTGCTGCTGGTCCTGGGTCATGAGGCGGCTCCGGAAGGAGTAGGGGTACGCCGACGACGGCGGGCCGTCGTGAGGAAGAGGGCGCCGAGCGTGACGACGTAGGGCGCGGCGTCGGTCGCCTGCTGGGGCAGGCCGAGTCCCTGGAGCCGGAAGCCTGCCGCCTCGGCGAGACCGAACAGCAGCGCGGCCAGCAGCACGCCGACGGGTGCCGCGCGGCCGAGCATGACCGCGACGACGGCGATCCAGCCGCGCCCGGCCGTCATGTTCTCGGTGAACAACGTGACGTTGCCGAGGGCGAGTTGGGCCCCGGCGAGCCCGCACAGGACGCCCGAGAGCAGGATCGCCCCGTACTTGTACCTGGCCGGGCTCACCCCGAGCGTCGCCGCCGCGTCCGGGGCCTCGCCGACCCCGCGCAGCCTGAGCCCCCACACATGCCGGGAGAGCAGCACTGCGGCCACCGCGACCGCGAGCCACGACAGATAGGTGAGCGGGGTGAAGCCGCCGACCAACGGCAGCCCGGCCAGCGTCGGATCGTCGAAGGTGCCCTGCACACCGAAGACCGTACGCAACAGGAAGCCGGTGAGGCCGACGGCGAGGAGGTTCATGGCCACGCCCAGAACTACCGCGTCTCCGCGCAGAGTTACCGCGCCCACGGCCAGGATCAGCGAGTAGGCGGCCGCCGCGAGGGCCGCCGCCAGGACGCCGAGCCAGGCGCTGCCGGTGAACCAGCTGGTCGCGACCGACGTGAAGCAGCCCATCAGCATCATGCCTTCGAGGCCGATGTTGAACACGCCGGCCCGTTCGCAGATCGCGCCGCCGAGCGCGGCCAGCAGGATCGGGGTGAGGGCGCGCAGCGCCGACACCAGCAGATCGGAGTCGAAGAACATCACACCGCCTCCTTACGGCGGTTGAGCCGGCGTCCGGGGAAGCCGGGGAACCGCAGTCGGGCCGCCAGGAACACGATCACGATCGCCTGGAGCACCTGCGTCAGCTCGCGCGGCACCTCCGTCGTGCGCTCCATCGCGAGTCCGCCGACCTGGAGGACGGCGAAGAAGAACGACGAGACGACCGTGCCGAGCGGGGCCGCGGTCGCCAGCAGCGCGGCCGTAAGTCCCGTCCAGGTGTAGCCCGGTGCGGTGAGCGAGCCGTCGACGAAGCGGTAGGGGAAGCTCAACACCCCGATGGCGCCCACGAGTCCGGCGAGGGCTCCGGAGATCGACATCAACTTCAGTGTCAGGCCCCGGCGTTCGACACCGGCGTACGCGGAGAAACGGGAGTTGAGGCCCGTCATGCGGATCTCGTACCCGAACGCGGTCCGCTTGTCGGTGAACCAGTAGGCGGCCGCTGCGAGAACGACGAGCAGCAGCCCGACCGTCACCGTCGAGTCGCCGAACGCGGGCAGTGCCACTCCGTCGGGCATCGCCCGGGTCTGCGGGAGGCTGGAGCCGGGTTCCTTGAGCGGGTAGCGGGCCAGGTAGGAGGCGAGCGAGACCGCCGGGTAGCTCAGCAGCAGGCTGCTGACCAGGAGCGGAACGCCCAGGTGGTTCTCGCAGAGGGCGGCCAGGGCGGCGTAGAGGGCGCCTGCCGCCATGCCCGCGAGCAGCGCGAGAACGACGGTCAGGGGCGCGGGCAGTGGTGAGTACAGGCCGGTGACGGCCGCGGTGATCCCGCCGAGCACCATCTGTCCGTCGCCGCCGAGGTTGATCAGCCCGGCGCGCAGCGGGATCGCCAGCGCGAGCGCCATACCGAGCACACTGGTGCCGGTGGAGAGCGTGGAGCCGATGCCGTCGGCGCCCAACGAGCCGGTCAGGACCGCCTGGTAGGCCGTGATCGGGTCCGCGCCGGTGCCGACGAGGAAGAGCGCGCCGATGAGGACGCCCGCGAGCACGGAGAAGGTGACGGGGGAGCGCAGGGCGCCCCCTATGCGTTCAAGAGAAGGGTTCATGTCAGTCGGCGGCTTCCACTCGCTCGCTCGTGCCGCCCGCCATCGCGAGCCCCAACGTCCGTTCGTCCGCTGCGGACTTGGCGTACGACGCCGTGATGCGGCCCTCGTACATCACCAGGACCCGGTCCGCGAGCCCCCGGATCTCGCTCAGCTCGGCCGAGACGAGCAGGACCGCGTGACCGGCGTCGCGATAGGCGATCAGCTGGTCGTGGATGTTCTGGATGGCGCCGATGTCGACCCCGCGGGTGGGCTGCTCGACGAGCAACAGCGGGGCGTCATGGGCGAGTTCGCGGCCGATCAGCAGCTTCTGGAGGTTGCCGCCGGAGAGGGCGCTCGCGAGCACCTCGGGAGCGGACGCCTTGATGCCGAACCGCTCGATCAGCCGCCGGGCGTGCGCCCGGACGGACGCCGGCGGCAGCAGGCCGCGGTGCGAGAGGGACGTACGGTGGTGTCCCATCGCGAGGTTGTCGGCGACGGACGCGGCAGGGGCCGTACCCACCGCGTGCCGGTCCTCGGGGACGTACGCCAGCCCCTTGAGGCGGCGTTCGGTGGCCGAGGCGTGGGTGATGTCGTCGCCCTGGAGGGTCACGCGCCCGGCCGTCACGGGCCGCAGTCCGGCGAGAGCCTCGACCAACTCGCTCTGCCCGTTGCCCGCGACGCCCGCGATGCCGACGATCTCGCCCGCGCGGACGGTGAGTTGGGCCTCGTGCACGCCAGAGGTGGCGAGACCGGACACGTCCAGCACCACGTCACCCGGTGTCCCGGCCGCGTGGACGCGGTCCAACTCGACCGCGCGGCCGGTCATCGCGGCGGCGATCTCGTCGGCGGAGGTCTCGGCGGTGACCAGACGCGCCACGACCCGCCCGTCCCGCAGGACGGTGACATGGTCGCTGCCCTCCAGCACCTCGCGCAGTTTGTGCGTGACGAGGATCACCGTACGGCCCTGTGCGGCAAGGGACTTGAGCACCGCGAAGAGGGCGTCGGCCTCGGAGGGCGTGAGTACCGCGGTCGGTTCGTCGAGGATCAGCGTGCGGGCGCCGCGGTGCAGCAGCTTCAGGATCTCCACGCGCTGGCGCAGGCCGACGGGAAGGTCGCCCACGCGCGCGTCCGGGTCCACGGCCAGCCCGTGCTCCTCGGCCAGCTCGCGTACCCGGCGGCGGGCCGCGGCCCGGTCCACCAGGCCGAAGCGGCGCGGCTCGGCGGCGTAGACGACGTTCTCGGCGACCGTCAGCGAGTCGAACAGCTTGAAGCTCTGGTGGACCATGCCGAGCCCGGCGGCCATCGCGTCGGACGGGCTGCCGAAGGAGGCGTCCCGCCCGTCGATACGGATCGTCCCGGCATCCGGGCTCTCCATGCCGTACAGGACCGACATGAGCGTGGACTTGCCCGCGCCGTTCTCGCCCATCAGCGCGTGGATCTCGCCCCGGCGGACGGTCAGGTCGACCGAGTCGTTGGCGAGCGTGCCGGGGAACCGCTTGGTGATTCCCCGGAGCTCGACGGCGGACTTGGGCTTGGCGGAGGGCGTGGGCTCAGCTCGCGGCGGGGTCATCGACCGTCAGCTTCCCGGCGACGATCTGGTCGCGCAGTTCCTTCACCTTCGCCAGGACGTCCTTGTGGTCGGCGATCACGCACTTCGAGGAGTCGACGCCGGCCTCCAGGCCGGTCAGGCTGATGCCGCCCTCCTTCAGGCCGTACGACACGGTCGTGCCCGTCGTGCCGGACAGCACCGACTCGATGCCCTTCTCCACGGCGACGTCCGTGCGCTTGATCACGTTGTCGACGACCGTGCCGGGCGCCGAGGGGCACTGGTTGACGTCGACGCCGTACGCGAACGCGCCCTTGGCCTTCGCGGCCTCGAAGACGCCGTAGTTGCCGGCCGCCGCGGCCGCCATGATCTGGTCGTAGCCCTGCGAGAGCAGGGTGTTCGCCTGCTCCTTGGCGCGGGCCGAGTCGTCGAACGGGGACTGGCCGCCGACGAAGCGGGTGCCCGTGGCGGTCTTCGGCGCGACCTTCTTGGCACCGGCCGCGAACGGGTCGCTGTAGCGGCGGAACTGGGGCGTGTCGAGGACGTCGACCGCGCCGACCTTGCCGGACTTGGAGAGCAGGCCCGCCTCGGCGCCCGCGAGGTAGACGCCCTCATGCTCGCGGAAGACCGCGCAGCTGACGTTCTTGAACGTCTTCGTCGTGCACGCGTCGATGATCAGGAACTGCTGGTTCGGGTTCTTCTGCGCCTGCTGGGCGACGAGGTCGGCGAACTCGAAGCCGACCAGCACGATGACGTCCGGCTTGGCGTCCACCGCAGCTTGCACGTTCTGCTGCTGGGAGGCGGTGTCCGTGGACTCGTAGACCTTCTGCGTCCCGTCGTGCTGCTTCGCCGCGTCCTTGATGCCGCTGACCGCGAGCTTCAGGAACTCGTTCTGTCCTACGGCGTCGGGGGTGACCAGCGTGAACGTCTTGCCGCTGCCGCCGCTCGCGGAGTCGGAGGCGGTGTCGTTCTTGGCGGCGGCGTTGCAGGCCGTGGCGGCGGTGACCAGGAGCGCGGTGGCGGCGGCGACTTGCAGGGAACGGCGGTTTCTACGGGACATCGGTGACCTTCCGGGGTACGGCGAAGACCCGGCTCGGCGGTGAGCGGGTGAGGGTGAGAGGCGCGACGGGCGTGGGGGAAGGCTCAGCGTCGACAGCCGTCGCCGGCACACCGGCCGAAGTCGAGGAAACGGCGCTTGGTCAGCAGCACGTGCGTCCTCCTTCGTCTCGGTCTGCGGACTGATCGCCGGACAGTACCATCCGTTTCCGGACACCTGCTCGACTGTCTCGAACTTTGGTTCCCGCAGGTCATGTACCGTGGCCGGACACCACCGGAACATCAGGAGTGTCCCGATATGTCCCAGGAACTGCGTGCTGTCGACTGGACCGGAAGCGGCCTCGCGCTCATCGACCAGACGCTGCTCCCGCACCGCACCGAGACGATGCATGTCCGCGATGTGGACACCCTGGTCGACGCGATCCAGCGCCTCGTGGTGCGCGGCGCGCCCGCGATCGGCGCGGCAGGGGCCTATGGCGTCGCCCTCGCGCTGATCGAGGGGGAGCGGGAGGGCTGGACGGAGGCCGAGGTGCGCGCCGCCGTCGCCCGGGTCCGCGAGGCCCGCCCCACCGCGGTCAACCTCATGGTGTGCGTGGACCGGGTCATGACCCGCTTCGACGAGGGGCTCGACGCGGTGCTGGAGGAGGCCGCCGCGGTCCAGCGCGAGGACGTCGAGGCCAACCGCGCGATGGGCGGCTTCGGCGCCGACTGGCTGCTCGAAAAGGTGAGCCTGGAAAGGCCGTTGAGGATTCTGACCCACTGCAACACGGGCGCGCTGGCGACCGCCGGGTGGGGCACCGCGCTCGGCGTCATCCGTGAACTCCACGCGCGCGGACTGCTGGAGGTCGTCTACGCCGACGAGACGCGCCCCCTGCTCCAGGGATCCCGGCTCACGGCCTGGGAGTTGGTCCAGGAGGGCATCCCGCACTACGTCCAGGCGGACGGCGCCGCCGCGGGCACGATCCTGCGCGGCGAGGTCGACGCGGCGATCGTGGGGGCGGACCGCATCGCGGCGAACGGCGACACCGCCAACAAGGTGGGCACGGTGGGCGTGGCGCTCGCCTGCGCCGACGCGGGGATCCCGTTCCTGGTGGCCGCTCCCACCACCACGGTCGACCTGTCGACGAAGACCGGCGACGACATCCACATCGAACTCCGCGGCGAGGCCGAGGTGTTGGAGTGGGGCGGAATACGGACGGCTCCGGCCGAGTCGCGCGGGCACAACCCGGCGTTCGACGTCACCCCCGGCCGACTGGTGACGGGGCTGGTGACGGAGCGGGGGGTGCTGGAGGTGTCGGCCGGCGAACTCCCGGGCGACCGGCTGAAGTAGCGGCCCGCGACAGAAGAAGGGACCCCCTCGCACGAAGGGGTCCCTTTCAACGCGTCAGCGCGGCGACAGATCCGTCAGCGCTGCGACAGCTCCAACTCCAGGAGCCACTCCACCACTTCGGTGTGGTGCCGGGCCTGCCGCGGATCGGCGCCCCACACGTACAGCCCGTGCCCGGCCACGACCACGGCCGGCATCCGGGGGTTCCGCGCCTCCTCCAGCCGGTCCCCCAGCACCTTCATGTCCTGGCTGTTGGCGATGACCGGCAGCGTCACCTCGACGTCGTGCGCGGGCTGGCCGACGCCCTTGAGCATCTCGATGTCCTTGAAGACGATCCCGCCCGGCTCCCGCTTGCCCATCGCCACCGAGGCGACGGTGTGCACGTGGACCACGGCACCGGCCCCGGTGAGCGCGGCCACCCGCGCGTGCAGCTCGGCCTCGGCGGACGGCTTGCCGCCCTGCACGGCCGCCCCCTGGCCGTCGACCAACACGACGTCCGCGGGCGTCAGTTCACCCTTGTCGTGCCCGCTCGCGGTGACGGCGAGCAGCAGCGGCTCACGCGAGAGGACGACGGAGAGGTTCCCGGAGGTCCCCCGCATCCAGCCGAAGGAGGCGAAACGGGCGGACTCGGCGGCCAGGACCGCCCCCGCCTCTTCCAGGTCGAGTGCGCTGACGTCGGCGGTCACGTGGTGCTCCTAGAAACGGTGATCTCGTCGAACGTCCCCGCCGCAGCGTGGTCGCCGACGCCTTGCTCGAAGTACGGCTCCCCTGGCCGCCGGATCCCGACCGCGTGCCAGCCGGCCGCGCGGGCCGCGTCCAGCTCGCCGGGCCGGTCCGAGAGGAACAGCAGACGGTCCGGCGCGATACCGGTCGCCGCGGCGATCCGGCGGTACGACTCCGGCTCCTGCTTGGGCCCGGCGTTCTCGGTGTCGTAGAGCCCGGAGACCAGTGAAGTCAGGTCGCCCTCCGGGCTGTTGGTGAACCACGCCCGCTGCGCGGCCACCGACCCGGACGAGTAGACGTACAGCCCGAGGCCCGCCGAGTGCCAGGCGCGCAACCGCGGTACGACGTCGTCGTAGAAGTGCGAGACGAGGTCGCCGCGCGCGAAGCCCTCGGACCAGATGATCCCCTGGAGGGTCTTCAGCGGGGTCGCCTTGCGGTCCTCGTCGAGCCATCCGTTCAGTGTCTTCTCGATGGCGGACGCGTCGGCGTCCGGGGCGCCGGTCTCCGCACGCACCTGCGCGATCGCGCGCGCCACCTCGGGCTCGTCGGCCCGCTCGGTGAGCAGCGCGGCGAAGCGCGAGCGCGAGTACGGGTACAGCACGTCGACGACGAACCCCGTGGCGCTCGTGGTGCCCTCGATGTCGAGCACCACGGCGTCGACCTCGTAGTACAGGCTCACGCGTGGTACCCGGCGGCGATGGTGTCGTAGTCCGGGAAGCGGGAGGCGATCGTGGAGCCGGTGAAGTTGCCGATCCAGCCGTCCTCCTCGTGGAAGAAGCGGATCGCGGTGAAGGACGGGTTGGTGCCCATGTCGAACCAGTGCGTGGTGCCGCGCGGCACGCCCAGCAGGTCGCCCTTCTCGCAGAAGACCGCGTGCACCTCGCCGTTCACGTGCAGATAGAAGATGCCCGAGCCGGAGACGAAGAAGCGGACCTCGTCATCGTCGTCGTGGGTGTGCTCCTGGAGGAACTTCTCGCGGGCCGCCTTGGCCTTCGCGGGGAACTCCGGGTCGTCGCTGGGGTGCAGACCGAGGACGTCGACGGTGGTGAAGCCCTCCTCGGCGTTCAGCTTCTCGATCTCCGGGCCATAGGCGGCGAAGACGGTCTCGCTGTCGGCGTCGAAGGGGACGTCCTCGCGGATCGGCCACTGCTCGTAGCGCACACCGAGCGGCTTGAGGGCCTCGGCGATCTCGGCGGGGTCGGAGGTGCGGCGGACCAGGGTCTCGGGGCCGGACTCGGACCAGGTCGTCAGCAGCGTCATGGGAACAACTCCAGGAGTCTGGAAGGAACGTCCGGATACCGAGACAAGCACCGGACGGGCGGGGAGGGAAGAAGGAGCGAGGCGGGGCGGTGCGTCAGCCGCGACACAGCGCGCCGGGACAGCGGCGTACGCGGGGCATACGCGTCGCTTTCGCGCCAGCTGTCGTCATGGGGGCCTCACTGTGCCGGGTCGGGTGCCGGTCTTGTGATGGTAACCGGCGTCGTGACCTGGGCCGGGTGTGACGTAGTCGTTGTCTCACCTGCTGAGAAAGCGGTTCCAAAACATTTGACGTGTGGCTGAAATCGTTCTCATGATCTGCGTATGAAGACGCTGCTTCTCGTGCGTCGGCTGTACGTGGACCTGCTCCGGACGACCACCGCCAGCTGTCGCTGACCCTCCCCGGAGCCCCCGCGCGCCCCGACCCTCCGACGTCGGTGGCGCCCTTCTTCTGCCCGCTCCGGGACACGCACCCCTCTGTCTTCTCTCTCCCGCACCTGGAGCCGTACATGTCCCGCACCCGTCTGCCCCTCGCCGCGCTGTCACTGGCGTCCGTCTCGGCCCTCGTGCTCTCCGGCTGCTCGCAGTCCACGGACGCCTCGAAGAACACCGGCGACACCGCCGCCTCCGCCTCGGCCGCCACCGGCAAGAAGCCCGCCCCCTTCAGCGCGGGCGCGGTCAAGGTGGCCCTGGTCCGCCAGAGCGGCGCCGGTGACTACTTCGAGCAGTGGGGCAACGGCGCCAAGGCCCAGGCCAAGGCCCTCGGCATCGACCTGACGGTGTACGACGCCCAGGCCGACAACGCCAAGCAGGCCACCGACCTGTCCTCGGCGATCAACTCCGGCGCCAAGGCGATCATCATCGACCACGGCTTCCCGGCGACGATCCAGCCGGAGATCGACCAGGCGGTGAAGAAGGGCATCAAGGTCGTCGTCTACGACGTCGAGACGTCCACCAAGGGTGTCGTCTCCACCGAGCAGGACGACGCCAGCATGGCGCAGGCCGTCCTCGACGTGATGGCCAAGGACCTCGGCAAGGACGCGAAGGTCGGCTACGTCAACGTCGCCGGCTACGCGGCCCTCGACAAGCGGAACACCGTGTGGGCGAAGGAACTCGCCGCGCAGGGCTGGAAGCAGCAGTTCAAGGTCGGCAAGGTCACCGACTCCACCGCCACCGACAACGTTCCCCTGGTCTCCGCCGCGCTCACCCAGCACTCCGACGTGACCGGCATCTTCGCCCCCTACGACGAGCTCGCCAAGGGCACGGTCCTCGCCGTCCAGAACAAGAAGCTCCAGGACAAGGTGAAGGTCTTCGGCGCGGACGTCTCCAACGCCGACATCCAGCAGATGACCGCCGCGGACAGCCCCTGGGTCGCCACGGCGGGCACCGACCCGTCCGCGGTCGGCGCGGCCGTCGTGCGGACGACCGCCCTGGAGCTGGCCGGTCAGCTGAACAAGACCTCCGTGGAGTTCCCGGCCGTCGCCATCACGCAGGACTTCCTGCGGGAGAAGAAGATCGAGAACATGGACCAGCTGCGGGCGGCGCTGCCCGCGCTGAACCTGTCGCAGGTGTCGACCGCGGACTGGATCACGAATGTCGCCCACTGACATCAGCCATGCAAAGGCAGCTGTCAGTCTCACCGACGTCAGCATGGCGTTCGGCGGCAAGACCGTGCTCGCCTCCGTGACCCTCGACATCGCGCCGGGCAGCGTGGTCGCGCTGCTCGGCGCGAACGGCGCCGGCAAGTCCACGCTGATCAAGATCCTGTCCGGCGTGCACACCGGTCACGGGGGGCAGGTGCGGGTCGCCGGGGAGCCCGCGGCTCTCCAGTCGCCGCTCGCCGCCCGCCAGTTGGGCATCCAGACCGTGCACCAGCGGATCGGCGAGGGCATCGTGCCGGGGCTCTCGGTCGCCGAGAACCTGGTCTTCGAGGAGCTGGCGCAGGCGCGCGGCAACCCGTTCCTGAACGGGCGCAGGGTCCTTGAACGCGCCCGCGAGATCCAGGCGGGCCTGGACCTCGGCTGGAGCGACGCCGTCCTCAAGCGGGATGTCACCGAACTCGGCATCTCCGACCGCCAGTTGCTGATCCTCGCCCGCGCCCTGGCCACCCGCCCGCGCCTGCTCATCCTCGACGAGCCGACCTCGGCCCTGTCCGCCGCCGAGGCCGAGCGTCTCTTCGCCCTCGTCGAGCGGATGCGCGACGAGGGCATCGCCGTCCTCTACGTCTCCCACCGCCTCGGCGAGATCGACGCGCTCTCCGACCGGCTGGTCGTCCTGCGGGACGGCCTGCTCACCGAGGACCAGGCCAAGCCCTTCGACTGGGACAGCGCGTTGCGCGCGATGCTGGCCCAGGCGCAGGAGGCCACCACGGCCCGGCCGGTCGCTCCCGGTGAGGGGACCGGTGAAGTGATCCTGTCGCTCAGGGGCGTACGGCTCTTCGAAGGCCGCGCCCCTCTCGACCTGGACCTGCGCACGGGCGAAGTCACGGGCGTCGTGGGCCTGTTGGGCGCCGGCAAGACCGAACTCGCCCGCGGCCTGTTCGGCGCGGAGCCCTTCGCGAGCGGTGCCGTCGAACTGGACGGCAGGCCGTACGCGCCGAAGCGGCCCTCCGACGCGATCCGCGGCGGCATCCACCTCGTCCCCGAGGACCGGCACGCCGACGCCCTCGTCCCCGGCTGGTCCCTCGCGCAGAACATCTCCCTGCCGTTCCTGAAGTCGCTGTCCCGGTTCGGGCTGGTCAACACGGCCAGGGAGGACGCGTTGGGCCGCGAGACCGTCGACGCCCTCGGTGTGGTCACCCGCGACGAGCACAGCGCCGTCGAGGAGCTGTCCGGCGGCAACCAGCAGAAGGTCGTCGTCGGGCGCTGGCTCGCCGAGACCCCTCGTGTCCTCATCCTGGACGAGCCGTTCCGGGGGGTGGACATCGGCGCCCGACGCGACATCGGCCGCCGGGCCCGCGCGCTGGCCGCCGAGGGCGCCGCCGTGCTCGTGCTGTCCGCCGACGTCGACGAGATCCTCGAGATCGCCGACCGGGTCGTCGTGCTCGCCGCGGGGGAGATCCACCTCGACGCGTACGGCGAGGACGCGGAGCGCGACCGCGTCATCCAGACCATCTCGGCGTCGGTGTGACGCCCACCGCCCGCCACAGCCGCCGCCGTTGAAGGAATCCCCATGACCACCACCCTCGAGAGCGCACCCGCGAAGGCACCGGCCCCGACGACCTCCGTACGCGTCCAGAACGCCGTCATCAAGTACGGCTTCATCTTCGTCACGGTCGCGCTCTTCCTGTACTTCGCGCTGAGCGAGGGCTCCTTCCGCGAGTCGGCGACCCTCCTCGACACCCTGCGCTACGTCTCCGTGGCCGCGATCCTGGGACTCGGCGTCACCCTCACCATGGCCGTGGGCGGGATGGACATGTCCGTCGGCGCTGTCGCGGGCCTCGGCGTCTCGGTCGCCGCCCAGACGATGGTCGTCCAGAACCAGGTCGGCGCGGTCGCGATCATCGCGGTCCTCGCGGCGGGCGCCCTCGCGGGCCTGCTCAACGCGCTGCTGATCGTCGTACTGAAGATCCCCGACATGCTCGCCACCCTCGGCACCATGTTCGTGATCCAGGGCGGCAAGCTCATCCTGGTGGACGGCCAGTCGATCACCCCGGGCATGACGCTGGACGACGGCTCGACCGCGCCCGGCAAGTTCACCGCCGGGTTCCTGAAGATCGACCGCGGCACCGTCCTCGGCATCCCCATCTCGGTCCTCATCTTCGGTGGACTGACCGTCGCCGCCTGGGTGTTCCTCGCCCGCACCCGCTGGGGCCGCGTCCTCTACGCGATCGGCGCCAACCCTGAGGCGTCGCGCCTGGCCGGCATCCGGGTCGGCGCGTACCGGGCGCTCGCCTACGTCCTCTCCGGCGTCCTCGCCTCCATCGGCGGCCTGATCCTGGCGTCCCGGATCGGCCAGGGCGACGTGAGTGCCGGAACCTCCCAGCTCCTGGAGGCGGTTGCCGTGGCCCTGGTCGGCACCTCGGTCCTGGGCCGGGGCCGTCCGAACGTCTGGGGCACGGCCCTCGGCGCGGTGCTGATCGGCATCATCACCACGGGCCTCACCATCAAGGGGCTGCCGTACTACACGCAGGACGTCGTCGAGGGCGCGGTCCTCATCCTCGCCCTGGTGTTCAGCTTCACGTTGTCCAAGCGCCGTATGGCATAAGGGAGTTCTTCGAGCATGGGTTACCGCATCCTGGAGACCGACGACATCCCGGCGTACCTGCGTGAGCGCGGCCACTGGGAGGACCTGGACGACATCGAGGTCCGGGAGGTCTCGGACGGCAACGTCAACCGGGTCTTCCTCGCCTCGAACGCCGCCGGCACCCGCAGCCTCGCCCTCAAGCAGGCGCTGCCGTGGGTGCGGGTCGCCGGTCCCTCCTGGCCGCTGAGCCCGGACCGCGCGAACGCCGAGGCCCGCGCGTACGAGCAGCTGGCGAAGGTCGCGCCCGACGAGATCCCGGCGATCCACGGCTACGACCCCGAGAACTACGCCCTCGTCATGGAGGACCTCTCCGACCTGGAGGTCCTGCGCACGCTCCTCAACGACGGCGCGTCCTACGGCCCCCACACCTCACCGCAGATCGGCCGCCTGGTGGCCCGACTGGCCTTCTCCACCAGCGACTTCGGCATGTCCTCCGCCGAACGCAAGGCGCTGATCGCGGCCTCGGTCAACCCGGAGCTGTGCAAGATCACCGAGGACGTGGTCCTGTCCGAGCCGTACATCGAGCACGAACACAACCACTGGCACGAGGGGTTGGACGATCTGGCGCGGGAGTTCCGCGCCGACACCCGTCTCCGCACGGAGGTGGCCGACCTCCGCCACACCTTCATGACCAGCGCCCAGTCCCTCCTCCACGGCGACCTGCACTCCGGCAGCGTCATGGTCGGCACCCGCGAAGGCGCCCCCGTGGTCCGGGTCTTCGACCCCGAGTTCTCCTTCGTGGGCCCGATCGGCTTCGACCTCGGCCTGTACTGGGCCAACGCGCTGGTCTCGGAGGAACGAGCCCGCACCCTGGGCCGCTTGACGGACCACGCGGACCAACTCCGCCTGTCCTGGGAGGCGTTCGAGTCGGAGTTCCGGTCGCTGTGGCCCACGAGGGTGGACACCTTCTTCGACGACGCCTACTTGGACCGCTTCCTGCGTACGGTCTGGACGGAGTCCCTGGGCTTCGCGGGCACGGAGATCATCCGCCGAATCATCGGCTACGCCCACCTGGCAGACCTGACCACACTCCCGGACCCGGTGGAGGCATCCCGCAGGGCACTGCTGGTCGGCCGCGAACTGATCGTGCGCCGAGAGGAGTTGAGGAACGATGACGCTGTAAGGGCGGTAGTGCAACCCACTTAGGGGCGCGGGGAACTGCGCGACCAGCCCCCACGCCCCTTCAGGCGACAATCAACCTGCTTACTTCTTGTCGAGTAGGTCCTGGACCTTCGAGCGGACCTCGTCCGTGGCCAGACCCCGAATCGTCAGCGTCGTACGCCGCCGCAGAACGTCATCCTGCGTCTCGGCCCACTCGTTGTCCCGTGCATAGACAACCTGCGCCCAGATCTCCGGCGCGTCGGGGTGCACCCGCTCACCCAACTCCGGGTTCTCATTGGCCAGTCGAGCGATGTCGAAGGCCAACGACCCGTAGTGCGTGGCAAGGTGCTTCGCCGTGTCGGCGGCCACGCGCGGACCAGGCGCCGGGTTGTCCACCAGCAACCGGTGCGCGACGGCGCGCGGGTTCGCAACCCCCGGCAGCGGCAGCTTCTTCGGCAGGGAGGAGATCGGCTCGAAGTCGTCGCCCAGCGGAGCGCCCGGCAACGCCTCCAGCTTCTGCATCACCGTACGGCCGATGTGCCGGAACGTCGTCCACTTGCCGCCCGCGACGGACAGCATCCCGCCCCGGCCCTCGGTGACCACGGTCTCGCGCTTGGCCTTGGCCGTGTCACCGGGCCCGCCCGGCAGCACCCGCAGCCCCGCGAAGGCGTACGTGATCAGGTCGCGCGACAGCTGCTGGTCGCGGACCGAGAACGCGGCCTCGTCCAGGATCTGCGCTATGTCCTTCTCGGTGACCGAGACGTCCGCCGGGTCGCCCTCGAACTCCTCGTCCGTGGTGCCGAGGAGCAGCATGTCCTCCCACGGCAGCGCGAAGGTGATCCGGTACTTGTCGATCGGCGTGGCCAGCGCGGCCTTCCAAGGCGAGGTCCGCTTGAGGACCAGGTGCGCACCCTTGGACAGCCGGATGGACGGCGCCGCGTTCGGATCCTCCATCTTGCGCAGGTGGTCGACCCACGGCCCGGTCGCGTTGAGCACCAGGCGCGCGTTGACGCCGAACTCGTCGCCGGACGTGCGGTCGCGCAGGTCGGCGCCGGTCACCCGCCCCTTGGTGAACCGCAGCCCGGTCACCTCGGCGTGGTTCAGGACCACCGCACCCGCCTCGACGGCCGCGCGGACCGTCATCAGCGCCATGCGGGCGTCGTTCATCTGGTCGTCGCCGTAGACGGCCACGGCCTTGAGGTTCTCGGTACGCAGCTCGGGCACGTCCTGCGCCGCCTTCGCGGGGGACAGGAGGTGACCCACGCCGTCACCGAAAGCCGACAGCGCGGAGTAGGCGAAGACGCCCGCCCCGAGCTTCGCCGCGCCGTGCGGCCCGCCCTTGTACACGGGGAGGTAGAACGTGAGCGGGTTCGCCAGGTGGGGGGCCACCTGGCGGGAGACCGCACGGCGCTCGAAGTGGTTCTCCGCCACCAGCTTCACCGCGCCGGTCTGCAGATAGCGCAGACCGCCGTGGAGCAGCTTGGAGGAGGCGGAGGAGGTGGCGCCGGCGAAGTCGCCGGCGTCGACCAGTGCCACCCTGAGCCCGGACTGCGCGGCGTGCCAGGCGGTGGAGATGCCCAGGATGCCGCCGCCGATCACGAGAAGGTCGTACGACGCCTTGGAGAGCTGCTCCCGGGTCTCGGCTCGGCTCGGGTTCGAGCCGGAGGCCGGGCGCGTACCGAGGGCAGGCACGGACTGCAGGGTGGACTGACTGGTCATGTGGGGTTCTTACTCCTCATCAGAGCTCCGTCGGAGCTCGCTCAGAGCCTGTCGAGCCTTCGAGTGGCTCTCGTCAGCTCTCTTCGTCCTCGAGCCAGCCCATCGTCCGCTCGACGGCCTTGAGCCAGCTCTTGTACTCACGGTCGCGGGCGTCCGCGTCCATGCGGGGGGTCCACTCGGCGGCCCGCCGCCAGTTGGCGCGCAGGTCGTCGGTGCTGGTCCAGAAGCCGACGGCGAGACCGGCGGCGTAGGCGGCACCGAGGCAGGTCGTCTCGGCGACCATCGGACGGACCACGGGGGCGTCCAGGAAGTCCGAGAGGGTCTGCATCAGCAGGTTGTTGGAGGTCATGCCGCCGTCGACCTTGAGGGCCGCGAGCTCGACGCCCGAGTCCTTGGTCATGGCGTCCGTGATCTCACGGGTCTGCCAGGCGGTGGCCTCCAGGACGGCGCGGGCGAGGTGCGCCTTGGTGACGTACCGGGTCAGACCGGCGATCACACCGCGGGCGTCGGAGCGCCAGTACGGGGCGAACAGACCGGAGAAGGCCGGCACGAAGTACGCGCCGCCGTTGTCCTCGACCGAGAGCGCGAGCGTCTCGATCTCGGCGGCGGTGGAGATCAGGCCCATCTGGTCGCGCATCCACTGCACCAGCGAACCGGTGACGGCGATGGAGCCCTCGAGGGCGTAGACCGGCTTGTCGTCACCGATGCGGTAGCCGACGGTGGTGAGCAGACCGGAGTACGAGTTGATGATCTTCTCGCCGGTGTTCATCAGCATGAACGTGCCGGTGCCGTACGTCGACTTCGCCTCGCCCTCGGCGAAACAGGTCTGGCCGAACAGGGCCGCCTGCTGGTCGCCGAGCGCCGAGGCGACCGGGATGCCGCCGAGCAGTTCGCCCAGCTTGCCGCCGGTGACCTCGCCGTAGACCTCGGCGGAGGAGCGGATCTCCGGGAGCATCGACAGCGGCACGCCGATGGACTCGGCGATCTTCTCGTCCCACTCCAGGGTGTGGAGGTTCATCAGCATGGTGCGGGAGGCGTTGGTGACGTCGGTGTAGTGCTTGCCGCCGTTGACACCGCCCGTCAGGTTCCAGATGACCCAGGTGTCCATGGTGCCGAAGAGGATGTTCCCGGCCTCGGCGCGCTCGCGCAGGCCCTCGACGTTGTCGAGCAGCCAGCGGGCCTTCGGGCCGGCGAAGTACGAGGCGAGGGGAAGACCCGTCTCGCGGCGGAAGCGGTCCTGGCCGACGTTGCGGCCGAGCTCCTTGCAGAGCGCGTCGGTGCGGGTGTCCTGCCAGACGATGGCGTTGTGGACGGGCTCACCGGTGTTCTTGTCCCACAGCAGCGTGGTCTCACGCTGGTTGGTGATACCGATGGCCTTGATGTCGTCACGGGTGATGCCGGCCTTCTGGATGGCCCCGGCGACGACTTCCTGGACGTTGGTCCAGATCTCGTTGGCGTTGTGCTCGACCCAGCCCGGCTTCGGGAAGATCTGCTCGTGCTCCTTCTGGTCGACCGAGACGATACGGCCGTCCTTGTCGAAGACGATGCAGCGGCTGGAGGTGGTGCCCTGGTCGATCGCGGCGATGAACGGGCCGGCGGTGTGGGCGTCGGTCACTGTGTGCTCCTGGGGTTCCGAGGGTTGAGGGGACGTTCTACTACCGGTGCTTTAAGCAAAAGCGACGTTGTAGATGCCTGCGGCGATCGCGCCGCCGATCAGCGGACCGACGATCGGAACCCAGGCGTAGCCCCAGTCGGAGCCGCCCTTGTTGGGCAGGGGCAGAAGAGCGTGCACGATGCGCGGACCGAGGTCACGGGCCGGGTTGATCGCGTAACCGGTCGGGCCACCGAGGGACAGACCGATGGAGACCACGACGAGCGCGGTGATCAGGGCGCCCAGGGTGCCGAGACCCTTGCCGTCGCCGTTTAGGCCCTGCGTGAGCACGGCGAGCACCAGCACGATCGTGCCGATGACCTCCGTGGCGACGTTCTGCCAGGCGACCCGGACCTCGGGGCCGGTCGAGAAGATGCCCAGGACCGGGCCCGCGCCCTTCTCCTGCGCCTCGACGGCCTTGGCGGCGGTGGCCTGTGCACCCGGGGCCCCGACGATCTCCTTGTCGGTGAGGTGCGCGTGGAACTGGCCGTAGTAGGCGACCCAGACCAGAGCGGCACCGATCATGGCGCCGAGGAGCTGCCCGCCCCAGTAGATCGGGACGTCACTCCAGGAGATGCCGTCCTTCTTGAGCGCGAGCGCCAGAGTCACGGCCGGGTTGAGGTGGGCGCCGGAGAGCGGCGCCGAGGTGTAGACGGCCGTCAGAACGGCGAAACCCCACCCGAAGGTGATGGCGAGCCAGCCGGCGTTACGGGCCTTGGAGGCCTTCAGCGTGACAGCGGCGCACACGCCACCGCCGAGCAGGATGAGTATGGCGGTACCGATGGTCTCGCCGATGAAGATGTCGGAGCTGGACACCCGCGACTCCTTTGTCCTTCGTCCAGGGGGAGAGCTGCCGGCCCTTGGCGTTGTCACACTCTAACGCCTATTGCCGGTCGGTGTTCGACAATGTCGACCGATGGACGGGAGTCTTGCTCCGGCGTTACGTGCACGTCAAGAGTTCTGTTGTCGAAAACACGATCGTTTTTGGCAGCTGTGAGTAAACGATCTTGATCTGGTGATTTGTGCCGTTGTGTCAGGGTACGACTGAGCGCCGGAACGTCGCTCGACGCACCGGCGCTTCTTACGGTCCTCAGAACCGCCCGGCGCCCAGGTCGCGGGAGACCGCGCGGGCGCAGTCCCGCACCGCCGCGATCAGCTCCGGACGCAGCTCACCGTCCCTGCACAGCCGCTCCACGGCGCCCGTGATGTCCACCGCGCCCACCGGCATCCGCCGCCGGTCGTGGATGGGCGCGGCGATGGACGCGACGCCCTCCCAGGTCTCCTCCACGTCCGCCGCGTACCCGCGCGCGCGGGTGATGTCGAGGATCTCCTCGAAGTCCTCCAGGTCGCACACGGTCCGGTCGGTGAACGGCTTGCGGTCGGCCTCCAGGGCCTCGCTGTGCGCGACCGGGTCGTAGGCCGAGAGCACCTTGCCGAGGGCCGTGGAGTGCAGGGGCTGCATGGCCCCGATCTCCAGGACCTGCCGGCTGTCGTCGGGCCGGAAGACGTGGTGCACGATCAGGACGCCCTGCTGGTGCAGGACGCCCAGATGCACGCTCTCGCCGCTGGAGCGCGCCAGGTCGTCGGTCCACACCAGCGCACGCGCGCGCAGTTCGTGGACGTCGAGATAGGTCGTGCCCAGGCGCAGCAGCTCCGCGCCCAGCTGATACCGCCCGGAGACGTCGTCCTGCTCCACGAACCCCTCCTGCTGGAGGGTGCGCAGGATGCCGTGCGCGGTGCCCTTGGCGAGGCCCAGGGACGAGGCGATGTCCGACAGGCCGAGTCTCCGCTCGCCGCCCGCGAGGAGCCGCAGCATCGCGGCCGCCCGTTCGAGCGACTGGATGTTCCGTGCCATCGCCGTCCTGCCTCCGTCCCCATCGACAGCCGATTGTTACGGCGTCGCTGCCACTGTTCGGCAATGTCGAACACTACCGGTCCATGCCGACCTCCCGCTAATGGTTGGCCCGCAACTGTTGCATCAACGGCATTCCGCCGGTGGCCCGCCCGCCATCCTGGTCCGTCCCGTGGACTCTCCGACCAACCGGTGCCGGTCCCGGCTACCCTGGCGGCGTGCGCCCTCGGTGGGAAGACCTGGGGGAGCCGCAAAAGCCGACAGCCGTCGCACCCGAGGGAGCCCTTTCATGGCCTCGTTGCCACCGTCCCCTTCCGCCGACAGCCGGACCCGTGTGTCCGCGCTCCGTGAGGCACTCGCCACCCGTGTGGTGGTCGCCGACGGGGCGATGGGCACGATGCTGCAAGCGCAGGAACCCACCCTCGAGGACTTTCAGAACCTTGAGGGCTGCAACGAAATTCTGAACGTCACCCGCCCGGACATCGTCCGCTCCGTCCACGAGGCGTACTTCGACGCGGGCGTGGACTGCGTCGAGACGAACACCTTCGGCGCCAACCACGCCGCGGCCGCCGAGTACGACATCGCCGACCGGGTGTACGAACTGTCCGAGGCGGGCGCCCGTATCGCCAGAGAGACCGCCGACGCCTTCGGCGCCCGGGACGGCCGCCAGCGCTGGGTCCTTGGCTCCATCGGCCCGGGCACCAAGCTGCCCACGCTCGGCCACATCGGCTACGGCGTCATCCGCGACGCCTTCCAGCAGAACGCCGAGGGCCTGATCGCGGGCGGCGCCGACGCGCTGATCGTCGAGACCACCCAGGACCTGCTCCAGACCAAGGCCGCCGTGATCGGCGCCCAGCGGGCCCGGGAGATCGCCGGCCTCGACCTCCCGATCATCGTCTCGGTCACCGTCGAGACCACCGGCACCATGCTGCTCGGCTCCGAGATCGGCGCCGCGCTCACCGCGCTGGAGCCGCTCGGCATCGACATGATCGGCATGAACTGCGCCACCGGCCCCGCCGAGATGAGCGAGCACCTGCGCTACCTCTCCCGGCACTCCCGGATCCCGCTGTCCTGCATGCCCAACGCGGGCCTGCCGGTCCTCGGCAAGGACGGCGCCACCTACCCGCTCACCGCGCCCGAACTGGCCGACGCCCACGAGACCTTCGTACGCGACTACGGCCTCTCCCTGGTCGGCGGCTGCTGCGGCACCACCCCCGAGCACCTGCGGCAGCTGGTCCAGCGGGTCCAGGGCGTCACCCCGACCGCCCGCGAGCCGCGCCCCGAGCCCGGCGCCGCCTCCCTCTACCAGACCGTCCCCTTCCGCCAGGACACCTCCTACCTGGCCATCGGCGAGCGCACCAACGCCAACGGTTCGAAGAAGTTCCGCGAGGCGATGCTGGACGCCCGCTGGGACGACTGCGTGGAGATGGCGCGCGAGCAGATCCGCGAGGGCGCCCACATGCTGGACCTCTGCGTGGACTACGTCGGCCGGGACGGCGTCGCCGACATGGAGGAGCTGGCGGGCCGCTTCGCCACCGCCTCCACGCTGCCGATCGTCCTCGACTCCACCGAAGTCCCGGTCATCCGGGCCGGGTTGGAGAAGCTCGGCGGCCGCGCGGTCATCAACTCCGTCAACTACGAGGACGGCGACGGCCCGGAGTCCCGCTTCGCGAAGGTCACCAAGCTCGCCCAGGAGCACGGCGCCGCGCTCATCGCGCTGACCATCGACGAGGAGGGCCAGGCCCGCACCCCCGAGAAGAAGGTCGAGATCGCCGAGCGGCTGATCGACGACCTGACCGGCAACTGGGGCATCCACGAGTCGGACATCCTCATCGACACCCTGACCTTCACCATCTGCACCGGTCAGGAGGAGTCCCGCAAGGACGGCATCGCGACGATCGAGGCGATCCGCGAGCTCAAGCGCCGCCACCCGGACGTCCAGACCACGCTGGGCCTCTCCAATATCTCCTTCGGCCTCAACCCGGCCGCCCGCATCCTGCTCAACTCCGTCTTCCTCGACGAATGCGTCAAGGCGGGCCTGGACTCGGCGATCGTCCACGCGTCGAAGATCCTGCCGATCGCCCGCTTCAGCGAGGAGGAGGTCCAGACGGCCCTCGACCTCGTCTACGACCGTCGCGCCGAGGGCTACGACCCGCTCCAGAAACTGATGGCCCTGTTCGAGGGCGCCACCGCCAAGTCCCTCAAGGCCGGCAAGGCCGAGGAGCTGGCCGCCCTTCCGCTGGAGGAGCGCCTCAAGCGCCGCATCATCGACGGCGAGAAGAACGGCCTGGAGGCCGACCTGGCCGCGGCCCTCCAGGACCGCCCCGCCCTCGACATCGTCAACGACACCCTCCTGGACGGCATGAAGGTCGTCGGCGAGCTCTTCGGCTCCGGCCAGATGCAGCTGCCGTTCGTCCTGCAGTCCGCCGAGGTCATGAAGTCCGCCGTGGCCTACCTCGAACCGCACATGGAGAAGACCGACGCCGACGGAAAGGGCACCATCGTCCTCGCCACCGTCCGCGGCGACGTCCACGACATCGGCAAGAACCTCGTCGACATCATCCTGTCCAACAACGGCTACAACGTGGTCAACCTCGGCATCAAGCAGCCGGTCTCCGCGATCCTGGACGCCGCCGCCGAGCACCGCGCCGACGTCATCGGCATGTCAGGGCTGCTCGTCAAGTCCACGGTGATCATGAAGGAGAACCTGGAGGAGCTCAACCAGCGCGGCCTCGCCGCCGACTTCCCGGTCATCCTCGGCGGAGCCGCACTGACCCGGGCGTACGTCGAACAGGACCTGCACGAGATCTACGAGGGCGAAGTCCGTTACGCCCGCGACGCGTTCGAGGGACTACGCCTCATGGACGCCCTCATCGGCGTCAAGCGGGGCGTGCCCGGCGCGAAGCTGCCCGAGCTCAAGCAGCGCCGGGTGCGCGCCGGCGCCGTAGAGATCGAGGAGGAGCGGCCCGAAGAGGGGCATGTCCGCTCCGACGTCTCCGTCGACAACCCCGTGCCCGCGCCGCCGTTCTGGGACACCCGGGTCATCAAGGGCATCCAGCTCAAGGAGTACGCCTCCTGGCTGGACGAGGGCGCGCTGTTCAAGGGGCAGTGGGGGCTCAAGCAGGCCCGCACCGGCGAGGGGCCGACGTACGAGGAACTCGTCGAGACCGAGGGACGGCCGCGGCTGCGCGGGCTGCTCGACCGGCTCCAGACCGAGAACCTCCTCGAAGCGGCCGTCGTCTACGGCTACTTCCCGTGCGTGTCCAAGGACGACGACCTGATCATCCTGGACGAGCAGGGCAACGAGCGCACCCGCTTCACCTTCCCGCGCCAGCGCCGCGGCCGCCGGCTCTGTCTGGCCGACTTCTTCCGGCCCGAGGAGTCGGGGGAGACGGACGTCGTCGGGCTCCAGGTCGTCACCGTCGGCTCGCGCATCGGCGAGGAGACGGCCCGGATGTTCGAGGCGAACTCCTACCGTGACTACCTCGAACTGCACGGCCTGTCCGTCCAGTTGGCCGAGGCACTCGCCGAGTACTGGCACGCGCGCGTGCGTTCGGAACTCGGCTTCGCCGGTGAGGACCCCAGCGACGTGGAGGACATGTTCGCCCTGAAGTACCGGGGCGCCCGCTTCTCCCTCGGCTACGGCGCCTGCCCGAACCTGGAGGACCGCGCGAAGATCGCCGAGCTGCTCCAGCCGGAGCGCATCGGCGTCCACCTCTCGGAGGAGTTCCAGCTCCACCCCGAGCAGTCCACGGACGCGATCGTGATCCACCACCCGGAGGCGAAGTACTTCAACGCCCGCTGAGACCCCGAGATCTCTCTCACCGAGCACACTGATCGGATAAGTCGTACACTGGTCGGTCCACTCAGGCCGGTTCCCTTCGTGGGGAACCGGCCTGCTCGTCCCTTCAAGGAGGTACGTGGATGACCAGCACGGTCCCCGCGCCCATGACCCGTACGGCCGACGGCTCCGCCCTCCAGGCCGTCCTCCTCGACATGGACGGCACCCTGGTGGACACCGAGGGCTTCTGGTGGGACGTCGAGGTCGAGATCTTCGCCCGCCTCGGCCACACCCTCGACGACTCCTGGCGGCACGTCGTGGTCGGCGGCCCCATGACCCGCAGCGCCGGCTTCCTGATCGAGGCCACCGGCGCCGACATCACCCTCGCCGAACTCACCGTCCTGCTCAACGACGGCTTCGAGGACCGCATCGGCCGCGCCCTGCCCCTGATGCCCGGCGCCGCCCGGCTGCTGGCCGAGCTGTCGGCGCACGACATCCCCACGGCCCTGGTCTCCGCCTCGCACCGGCGCATCATCGACCGGGTCCTCACCTCGCTCGGCCCCGAGCACTTCGCCCTCAGCGTCGCCGGCGACGAGGTGCCGCGCACGAAGCCGCACCCCGAGCCGTATCTCTTCGCCGCCGCCGGGCTCGGCGTGGATCCGGCCAGGTGCGCGGTGGTCGAGGACACCGCGACCGGCGTCGCCGCGGCCGAGGCGGCCGGCTGCCAGGTCGTCGCCGTGCCCTCCGTCGCCCCCATCGCCCCGGCCCCCGGACGCACCGTGGTCGGCTCCCTGGAAGAGGTCGACCTGACATTTCTGCGCGGCCTGATGATCGTCCGATGACGGAAATGCGCCGGGTGTTCACCCAGCGTGCAGAGCCGATAGCGCGGTAATTCCCCAGACGCCTGTCCAGGAATTCACAACGCGCCGGATGGCTGAATTCCGGTGCGCGCGAGCCCTGTTGCGGATGTGACGTTCCCCACCCGACAGGAACTCGACAGGTGGCCGATACTGTGCAGAGCCCCCGCCTCCGGGGCTCTGAAGCACGCCCATGTGTCCCGATTGATGGAGCCCTGCACCAATCATTCCAGTGGCGCGTTTTCGGTCCGTCCGCGCCCGGTTCCGCTGTGTGATGGCGTCCCAACTCCGGTCCCTGCGAACCCTCGTGCAGGTGCGGACTAATCTCCTGGGGACAACCTCGCCCTAACCCCGTGATCCGCCACACCACCCATGCATGTCGGGTACACGGATGACAGCTCTGGAGAAACTCGAGCATGAACCGCAAGACTTTGGTGCTGCCGGCCGTCATAGGTCTGCTCGCGCCGGTGCTCGCCGCCTGCGGCACCGACAGCGGCAGCGGCTCGGGCGATGCGATCGTCGTCGGCACCACGGACCGGTTCACCGCGACGAAGAGCGCCCCCGCTCCCGTCGACCCCGCCTACGCCTACGACGTCGGCACCTGGAACGTCCTGCGCCAGACCGTGCAGACCCTGATGATCCAGCCCAAGGGCGACGGAGAGCCGGTGCCCGAGGCCGCCCAGTCGTGCGGCTTCAGCGACAGCGGCAACGAACGCTACGTCTGCACTCTGCGCGAAGGCCTGAAGTTCGCCAACGGCGACGCCATCACCGCGCAGGACGTGAAGTACTCCATCGACCGCGCCCGCGCCATCAAGGCGGACTCCGGCGTCTTCGCCCTGCTCTCCACCGTCGACACCGTCGAGACCAAGGGCGATCGCGAGGTCATCTTCCACCTCAAGACCGCCGACGCCACCTTCCCGTACAAGCTGTCGACCCCGGTCGCCGGCATCGTCAACCCCGACGACTACGCGAAGGACAAGCTCCGCGACGGCTTCGAGATCGACGGCTCCGGGCCGTACACGATGAAGGCCGACGTCAAGAACGACGAGATGGTCGACGCCGTGTTCACCAAGAACCCCCACTACGAGGGGACGCTCAAGGTGAACAACGACAAGGTCGAACTGCGTTCCTTCACCGACGCCGACGACATGGGCGAAGCCCTCCAGAAGAACGACATCCAGCTGATGACCCGCACGATGTCGCCCGCGCAGATCCAGAAGCTGTCCGACGACTCCGGCGGGGACATCGATGTCGTCGAGATGGCCGGCCTGGAGATCCGCTACCTCGGCTTCAACACCGACGCCCCGAGCGTGAAGTCCCGCGCGGTGCGCCAGGCGATGGCCCAGCTCATCGACCGCAACCAGCTCGTCTCCAAGGTCTACGGCACCCAGGCCGAGCCGCTCTACTCCCTGGTCCCGGCCAGCATCACCGGCCACTCCAACGCCTTCTTCAACAAGTACGGCGACCCCAGCGTCACCAAGGCCAAGGAACTGCTGACCCAGGCCGGCGTCTCCACCCCGGTGAAGCTGACCCTCCACTACACGACCGACCACTACGGTCCGGCCACCAAGGAGGAGTTCGAGGACCTGAAGAAGCAGCTCGACGACAGCGGCCTCTTCCAGGTCGGCATCGAGGGCACCCCCTGGACGACCTTCCGCGAGGCCGAACAGAAGGGCAAGTACGACGTCTACGGCATGGGCTGGTTCCCGGACTTCCCCGACGCCGACAACTACCTCGCGCCCTTCCTCGACAAGGACAACACCCTCGGCTCGCCTTACAACAACGGCGAGATCCGCAACACGCTGATCCCCGACTCGCGCCGCGAGGCCGACCGTATCGCAGCGGCCGGCAGCCTCAACGAGATCCAGGACATCGTCGCCCGGGACGTGCCGATCCTGCCGCTGTGGCAGGGCAACCAGTACGTCGCCGCGCGCGACTCCATCACGGGCACCGCCTACGCCCTCAACTCCTCCTCGACGCTCCAGCTGTGGGAACTCGGCCGCGGCGCGAGCGGCTGAAAAGGTCTTCGCACGTGATCAAGCGCAACCAGTGGCCGGTCCTGCCCCTCGTGGCGGGGCTGGCCTCCGGCCTGCTGACCGGCTGCGGCACGGGTTCCGGCGGCTCCGGCGGCAGCGGTTCCGCCGTCGTCATGGGGATGTCCGACGACGTCCTCGCCACGGACCCCGCCGCCGGCTACGACCCCGGCTCCTGGCTGCTGTTCAACAACGTCTTCCAGTCGCTGCTCGGCTTTCCCAAGGGCGGCACCGAGCCGGAGCCCGACGCCGCCGAGAGCTGCGAGTTCACCGACACCGGGACCCGCGTCTACGAGTGCACCCTCAAGGACGGCCTCGAGTTCAGCAACGGCGACCCGCTCACCTCGAAGGACGTCAAGTTCTCCTTCGACCGCATGCTGAAGATCGACGACGACGCCGGTCCCGCGATCATGTTCCCGATGCTGGACAAGGTCGAGACCCCCGACGAGAAGACCGTCGTCTTCCGGCTCAACACGGCCGACGCCACCTTCCCCAGCAAGGTCGCCTCCGGCGCCGGCTCCATCGTCGACCACCGGCAGTACGACGCGGACGGACTGCGCGAGGACGGCGAGGCGGTCGGCTCCGGCCCCTACACGCTCGACTCGTTCGGCGACGACCAGGCCGTGTTCTCCGTCAACGAGAACTACAACGGCGGCGTCGGCGACGTGCAGAACTCCGGCGTGACGCTGAAGTTCTTCCACGGCGACCAGTCCGCCCTGAAGAAGGCCCTGACCGCCGAGGAGATCGACATCGCCTACCGCGGTCTGACCGCGGGCGACATCGCCGACATCGAGAACGCCTCGCCCGACTCCGGCATCGAGGTCGTCGAGGGCAGCAGCGCCGAGGTCCAGCACCTCGTCTTCAACATGGACGACCCGGTCACCGGCAAGCGGGGCGTCCGCAGGGCGATGGCCCACCTGCTCGACCGCGACGCCCTCATCAAGGACGTCTACCAGGGCACCGCCACCCCGCTGTACTCGATCGTCCCGGCCGGCATCGCGGGCCACAACACCGCCTTCTTCGACACCTACGGCGCCCGCCCCTCCCAGGAGAAGGCCGCCGCCGCGCTCGCCGACGACGGCATCACCGGCAAGGTCAAGCTCACCCTGTGGTCCACCCCGTCCCGCTACGGCCCGGCCACCGACCAGGAACTCAAGGCGATCGCCCAGCAGCTGAACGCCAGCGGCCTGTTCGACGCCGACGTGAAGTCCGTGGCCTTCGACCAGTACGAGAAGGACATCGCGGCCGGAAAGTACGGCGTCTACGTCAAGGGCTGGGTGCCGGACTACCCGGACGCCGACAATTTCACCGCGCCCTTCTTCGGCAAGGGCAACGTCCTCGACAACAACTACAGCAACGACGAGATCACCGGCACGCTCATCCCCGAGACCGCCGCCCAGGCCGACCGCGCCGCCACCGACGACCATTTCGGCGAACTCCAGGACATCGTCGCCGACGAGGTCCCCGTCCTCCCGGTCTGGCAGGCCAAGCAGTACGCCGTCGTCCGCGACGACGTCTACGGCCTGGAGTACTGCCTCGACGCGTCCACCGTGTTCCGGTTCTGGGAACTCAGCAAGGGCTGAGCCGACCGCCGCACACACGAAGAGGGCGCCCCCTGTCAGGAAGGGGGCGCCCTCTTCGGCACTGGTCCGCCGGTCACTGCGCGCCGGGGCGCACCAGACCGCTCTCGTACGCGTACACCGCGGCCTGCACCCGGTCGCGCAGCCCCAGCTTCGTCAGGACGTGCCCGACATGCGTCTTCACGGTGGTCTCGCTGACGAACAGGTCGGCGGCGATCTCCGCGTTGGACAGCCCGCGCGCCACCAGCTTCAGCACCTCGACCTCGCGGTCGGTGAGCGTGTGCAGGGTGTCCGGCACCGGCTCGTCGCCGGAGGGGAGGTGGGTGGCGTACTTGTCGAGCAGCCGCCGGGTGATGCTCGGCGCCAGCATCGCCTCGCCCGCGGCCACCACCCGGATCGCCTGCACGAGTTCGTTGGCCGGGGCGTCCTTGAGCAGGAACCCGCTGGCCCCGGCCCGCAGCGCCTCCACCACGTACTCGTCGAGATCGAACGTGGTCAGCACCAGCACCTTCGCCGGACCGTCCCGCCCGGGGCCGGTGATCTGGCGGGTCGCCTCCACACCGTCCATCCGCGGCATACGGATGTCCATCAGGACCACGTCGGGCTGGAGCGCCCGCACCTGGTCGAGGGCCTGGAGGCCGTCGCCGGCCTCGCCCACGACCGCGATGTCCTGCTCGGCCTCCAGAATCATCCGGAACCCGGTACGCAGCAGCGGCTGGTCGTCGACCAGTAGGACGCGGATGGCCACGTAAGTCTCCTTCGCTAGTCCGGCCCCATTCTGCCCTGCTCGACGGGCGCGGACTTCACCGGCAGCGGGTAGGGCGGGGGAGTGCCGCCGAACTCCGGGCAGTGCTGCTGGTGATCGCACCAGCCGCACAGCTTGGTGGGGCGCGGCCGCCAGTCGCCGCTCTCGGTCGCCTCCCGGATCGCCTCCCACAGCGCCAGCAGCTTGCGCTCCACCCGCTCCAGGTCGGCGAGGACGGGGTCGTAGGTCAGGACGTCACCGCTGCCGAGGTACACCAGCTGGAGCCGCCGCGGGACGACCTGCTTCAGCCGCCACACCACCAGCGCGTAGAACTTCATCTGGAACAGCGCGCCCTCGGCATACTCCGGCCGGGGCGCCTTGCCCGTCTTGTAGTCGACGATCCGCACCTCGCCGGTCGGCGCCACGTCCACCCGGTCGATGATCCCGCGCAGCCTCAGCCCCGAGTCCAGCTCCGCCTCGACGAACATCTCCCGCTCGGCGGGCTCCAGCCGGGTCGGGTCCTCCAGCGTGAACCACCGCTCGACCAGCTGCTCCGCCTCACCGAGCCAGCGCGCCAGCCGCTCGCCGTCCGGGTCGTCGGCGAACAGCTCCCCGACCTCGGGACGGCTCTCCCTGAGCCGGTCCCACTGGCCCGGGATCAGCGACTTGGCCCGCGGCTCGGTCCGCTCGCCGGCCGGGGCGTCGAAGAGCCGCTCCAGCACGGAGTGCACGAGGGTGCCGCGCGTCGCCGCCTCGCTCGGCTTCTCCGGCAGCCGGTCGATCACCCGGAACCGGTACAGCAGCGGGCACTGCATGAAGTCGCCGGCGCGGGAGGGGGAGAGGGAGGCGGGGGGTATGGCGGCGGGGCGGGGCGTCGGCGGACGGTCCGCGGCGACGTCCGTGCTGTCGGGCATGGTTGTCGCCGTCGCTTCCGTGGGGGCGGGGTCCGGCGTGACCGGTGACCCCGGTGTCCGGTGGGTCTCGCCCGCGGTCCCCGCCGCGCCCTCCGTGCTCGTCTCCATGCCCCAGACCTTACGGCCCGCCACTGACAGTGACCCAGCCGCGGCGGTGACCGCTGTGACACCTGAGGAAACACAGGGGGTGCCGGGGCGGAACGCGGCGCGACCGCCGCATACCATCGACCCGAGACCCTTCCGCACGGCAGGCGCGGAAGACGCTTCGAACGAGGGGACATCGTGGACGAGAGCGGCGGGAGCGGGCAGCCGCGGTCCGGCACGGACAGGTCGACCAAGCCCCACGCAGGGCCTCCGGCCGACCCCCACGACAGCGGACCCCGCACCGGGACCGACGGCACGGACGGGACCGAGCGGCCGGTTGCCCAGACCTCGGACGACACCGCTGCCGACCGGCACGTCGACGAGCCCACGCCGAACCCCGGCCCCACGACTGAGCCCACGGAGGCCGGGGAACCGACCCCGGACGCCGAGAGCGGCAGCGCCCCCGCCGAGCCTGCGGCGTCCGAAAGCGCCTCCCACGGTCCGGCAGCCCCCGACAGCACTCCGTCCGGCCAGGAAGCGTCCGCCGACGCCCCCGCCGAGCCGGTCGACGAGCGCGCCACCGAGTCCTCCAGCCCACCGGCCGGCGCCGACCACCCCCACGCCTTCGGCAGTCACCAGGACCCGCACACCGCCGAAGGCCACCGCACCCTCGCGCACTCCGGTGGCTCCAAGACCCCGCCGCCCCACCGCCCCGAGCCGCGCGGCGGACTGCTGATGGGGCGGCCCTTCGGCGTGCCCGTGTACGTCGCGCCCAGCTGGTTCCTCGTCGCCATCCTCATCACCTGGGTGTTCGGCGGACAGCTGGACCGCGTCCTGCCCGAACTCGGCGCCGCCCGCTACCTCGTCTCCCTCTTCTTCGCGGTCGCCTTCTACGCCTCCGTGCTCGTGCACGAACTCGCCCACACCGTCGCCGCCCTCCGCTTCAAGCTCCCGGTCCGCCGCATCCAGCTCCAGTTCTTCGGCGGCGTCTCCGAGATCGAGAAGGAGGCCGAGACCCCCGGCCGGGAGTTCGTCCTGGCCTTCGTCGGCCCGCTGCTCTCCCTGGTCCTCGCGGGCATCTTCTACGTCGCGATGCAGCCCGTGGAACCCGGCACGGTCCCCGGCGTCCTGCTCGCCGGCCTGATGATCTCCAACCTCATCGTGGCCGCCTTCAACCTCCTGCCCGGCCTGCCCCTCGACGGCGGCCGCATGCTCCGCGCGGTCGTCTGGAAGATCACCGGCAAGCCCATGACGGGCACCATCGCCGCCGCCTGGGTCGGCCGCGCCCTCGCCGTCTCCGTCCTCATCGGCCTCCCGCTGCTCACGCAGTCCGGCGCGCTCGGCGCCACCGCCGAGGACAACGTCGGCATGGACACCGTCATGGACGCCCTGCTGGCCGCGATCCTCGCCGCGATCATCTGGACCGGCGCCGGCAACAGCCTGCGCATGGCCCGGCTGCGCGAACACCTCCCCGAACTGCGCGCCCGCACCCTCACCCGCCGCGCGGTCCCCGTCGAGACCGACACGCCCCTCTCCGAGGCCCTGCGCCGCGCCAACGCGGCCGGCGCCCGCGCCCTGGTCGTCGTCGACGCCGAGGGCGCCCCGCTCTCCCTCGTCCGCGAGGCGGCGATCGTCGGCGTACCGGAACACCGCCGCCCCTGGGTCGCCGTCAGCGGCCTCGCGCAGGACCTCACCGACGGCATGCGCGTCTCCGCGGAACTGGCGGGCGAGGACCTCCTGGACGCCCTGCGGGCCGCTCCGGCCACCGAGTACCTCGTGGTCGAGGAGACCGGCGAGATCTACGGCGTCCTGTCGGCGGCGGACGTCGAGCGGGCCTTCGTGAAGGCCATGGCCAGACCGTCCTAGTGGTCGGCGGCCCCTCCCGGGACCGGTAGGCTGTTCACATGTCCGAACCGACCGGTGCCGCCCGCAGGCGCGGGCCCTTCAAGGTCGGGGACCAGGTTCAGCTGACCGACCCCAAGGGCCGCCACTACACGTTCACGCTCGAAGAGGGAAAGAACTTCCACACCCACAAGGGTTCCTTCCCGCACGACGAGCTGATCGGCGCACCCGAGGGCAGCGTTGTCCGCACCACCGGTAACGTCGCCTACCTCGCGCTGCGCCCCCTGCTCCCCGACTACGTCCTGTCCATGCCCCGCGGCGCCGCCGTGGTCTACCCGAAGGACGCGGGGCAGATCCTCGCCTTCGCCGACATCTTCCCCGGCGCCCGCGTCGTGGAGGCAGGCGTCGGCTCCGGCTCGCTCAGCAGCTTCCTGCTGCGCGCCATCGGCGACCAGGGCATGCTGCACAGCTACGAGCGCCGCGAGGACTTCGCCGAGATCGCCCAGCAGAACGTGGAGCGGTACTTCGGCGGCCCGCACCCCGCCTGGCAGCTCACCGTCGGCGACCTCCAGGACAACCTGTCCGACACCGACGTCGACCGCGTCATCCTCGACATGCTCGCCCCCTGGGAGTGCCTGGAGGCCGTCTCCAAGGCGCTCGTCCCCGGCGGCATCGTCTGCTGCTACGTGGCCACCACCACCCAGCTCGCCCGGACCGTCGAGTCCATCCGCGAGATCGGCTGCTTCAACGAGCCGAGCGCCTGGGAGTCGATGATCCGCAACTGGCACATCGAGGGCCTCGCCGTCCGCCCCGACCACCGCATGATCGGTCACACCGGCTTCCTGCTGACCGCCCGCCGCCTCGCCGACGGCGTCGAGCCGCCCATGCGCCGCCGCCGCCCCGCCAAGGGCGCCTACGGCGAGGACTACGCCGGCCCCAACGCCGACGGCGGCTCCGGCCGCTAGAGCGGCCCTGTGCCGCGTACAACGTGCGACCGCCGGGGTGGAGTTCCCGCAGATCACCGGGGAAACCAACCCCCCCCCCGGGGGGTGTGTAGGGGGCAGCTGGGGCCGGACGA